>NZ_FUKJ01000177.1 GCF_900163745.1 Crenothrix polyspora | reverse complement strand
AGTGTTATGATAGTCGGCGTTTCCAAAGGCCCTGATAGAAAAGCCGGTATGGAAAAAATGATTGTGGTGGGGCGGGAGCAGCCCCTGGATATTAATCCTCGCGCCAGTGCGCTGTTGTTAATCCAGCATATCCGTGATGAAGCGCACCGTTTTGCCATAACCGGGCATAAGCAGCGCCGCGCCAAAGCCATGCAGCAATCGGTATTGGAAGAAGTGGCTGGATTAGGGGCTAAGCGCCGCCAGCTTTTATTGAAGCAGTTTGGGGGGCTGCAAGGTGTAGCAGGCGCAGGAGTCGATGCGCTTTGCAGCATAGACGGTATCAGCCGACCATTGGCACAACGCATTTACGCATTATTTCACCAAGATGAAAATTGAATATAACTTACCCACCAATTTAACACTCATGAGGATCGCGTTAATACCTTTGTTAGCGGTGGTTTTTTATTTGCCCTGGCAAAATGCCAACGTGGTCTGTATGTTCATTTTTTTGGCGGCGGGCATTACCGATTGGTTAGATGGCTATTTTGCGCGAAAAATGCAGCTGGAAACACCTTTCGGTGCTTTTTTAGACCCTGTGGCTGACAAGCTGATGGTTGCCATTGTTTTGGTGTTACTGGTTCAGCAGCAAGCCAGTGCGGCTTTGGCGATTCCTGCGGCTATCATTATCGGCAGGGAAATTACTATTGCATCGCTTCGGGAATGGATGGCTGAAATCGGCCAGCAAGGCACTGTTAAGGTGTCGCAATTAGGCAAGTGGAAAACTTCTGCGCAGATGCTTGCGATTGGCATGTTACTCTACCGTGAAGACCTGTTAGGTATTCCTATAAACTATTGCGGTTACACTTTGTTGTATATCGCAGCCATATTGACATTATGGTCTATGATTAGCTATTTAAAAGCGGCTTTTTCGGTGATAGCAGAAAACAATTAACATATTAAAAGCTTCGGATTGATGCCTTTGCGTTAAGCCCTACCACTATATAGAAATATAAAAAACAGCCTTTCGTGCTTGTATTAAAAAATACCTATATAGCCCATTGGATACGTTACGACAGAAGAAGAATGGATCAAGAAAAACTAGATACACAGACAAACGTTGAAACGCAGGATCACATATTACTGGCAGCTTTAAAGTTATTTACTGAAAAAGGCTATTTCAATACCTCGTTAATCGATATCAAACAGGCAACTGGTATAAAAACCTTGCCTATCCTTTATCAACATTTTTCCACTAAACAAGCGATTGCGGCAGCCTTGTACGCTAATATTGTCGACAGTTTAAATATTTCCATTGATGATATTCGGCGTAAAAACCAAAAGTCATCTGAACAATTGCGCGGCATTGTTGATTTATTGTTTAAATTGACTGACGATGCGCCCGATGTCATGAAGTTTTTATTGTTACTAAAATGTGATGAATTTTTGCCCGATGCAAAGCCGATTATGGAAACGGCTGCTTTTGGTAAAGTTATCAAAATCATTCAAGCCGGTATCAAAGCCGGGGAAATTCGCAATATTGATTCGGTGCTAATTAATGCACATTTTTTCGGTATTATAAACAATACCTTGCGCTTGGTGTTATCTGGGGAGCTGGACAAAAAAGCCGATGCTTATCAAACCCAGACCTGGCTTTCCGCCTGGAATGTGATTGCCAATAAGCGGTAATTAGCTCTAAGGTCAGTGCGTTGTCCAGATTTTGTTAGGCTAGTCTTCGCTTAATCTGGACAGCCGCTTTAAAAACTGCCAGCTTTCTTCTTTGCTGCTTTAGCCCCTTCTGGGTTGCTCAGCAATTCTCTTGCCTTGGCAATTAGCAGCCAACTGTGTTTTTTCAATTCCCGATCATCCGATGCCAACAGCGCGGCTTTTTTAGCCAAATCTTCAGCCAAACGCGGTTGCGATTGGTTAAGCCTTACTACCGCCAGTTTGTAATACAACGTAGCATTTCTAGGTTCAATTCTTATCGCCCGTTCAATGGCAGCACCGGCTGCTTCAGGATTGCCACTGTCTGTATCCTGCTTGGCGGCCAACACTAAAGCACTGACCGGTGCTGATAAGTGCGCGTTAGACTCTAAGGGAGTAAAAGGTGTTGCTGCTTCGGGTTCTGGTGTTGTTTGTGCTTCTGGTGCAGGTACTTCCTCTACGAGCGGTGGCAGCTCTTCTACTTTTTCTTCCGGCACGGGCTGCGGTTCTTCTGGCTCCTGAATGACAGGATCGGGAGCTATTTCGACAGGAACAGGGTGAGGTTTAAATTCTTTTAAGGGTTGGGTGATGACGGTACCGGCATCAGGTACAACGGGTTTAACGACAGGTGGGGGCTGGGTATTGATAGGTGGGTGGCCACCGTAAACGGGGGCAGGGTATTGAGCCTGGTAATAGTCACTGGCACAACCCGTTAATAAAACAATCAGTGTGCAAGGTGCAAAAAATTGTTTAATTGTCATTAGTAGTTTCCATCAAAACAGTTGAAGTAGAGCAAGCTTAAAATTTCTTTAATCTAACATCAATTGCTTGGATTAGGTATAAAAAATTGCGGGTCGGGGAGGGTGCTATAGATAATTTGAGTGCTCTTGCAACTTACTGTTAAGTAAGCTGCAAGAGCGTGGGACGTGTAGATATGGCGCTGTAAAGCTTATTTAGCGATTTTTAACGCCAGGAATATCGGGCTGCCACGACGTTGTATCAGCACAGCTACCGATTTACCGGCCTCAAGATCCTTAATAACTTTGTTGAAGTCATCAGTATCATTAATAACGGTATTCTGGATACGTAAAATAATATCGCCACGCATGATGCCAGCCTCTTTTGCCGCACCTTTAGTAACATCTTGAACCAGTACGCCGCCAGTGATATTTTGCAACGCTTCTTTTTGCTCGGTTGTTAAATCGCTAATGCTAAGGCCTAATTTATTGGTTGGCTTTTTCTCTACTTTGCTTTCAACTATTTTTTCATCTTGCTCAGGCAACAAGCCAATTTTAAAGTCAACTTTTTCGGTATCACCTTGTCTGATTAGCGTTAATGTTGCTGTTTCGTTAATCGGTGTGACACCGACCATCGGGGGCAAATCTCCAGATTTTTCAATTTGATGGCCATTAAATTCGGTAATAATGTCGCCAATTTGTAAACCGGCTTTTTCAGCAGGACTTTTGGGCAATACTTTGGCAACCAGGGCACCTTGCGGGCTTTTCATACCGAATGATTCGGCCAATTGCCGTGTCACATCCTGAATTTGTACACCTAGCCAGCCATGCGATACTTTTCCGGTGGACTTGATTTGATTGACGACATTCATGGCAATATCCATGGGAATGGCGAATGACAGCCCCATAAAACCACCAGTACGGCTATAAATTTGCGAATTTATGCCGACAACCTCGCCTCCCATATTAAACAATGGACTGCCGGAATTGCCTGGATTTATCGCGACATCGGTTTGGATAAATGGCACATAGTTGCCGCCGGGTAAACTACGACCCTTAGCACTGACGATACCCGCAGTTGCAGACTGATCAAAACCAAAAGGCGAGCCGATGGCCAAAACCCATTCGCCGACCTGAAGTTGTGCAGGAGAGCCTATTTTGACTATGGGCAAGCCAGTCGCATTAACTTTCAGCAAGGCAATATCGGTACGTGCATCCGAACCAATCAGTTTGGCAACCAGCTCTCTTCTATCTGTCAGTTTAACAACAATTTCAGCCGCATCTTTTACTACATGGTGATTGGTTAATACAAAACCATCCTGCGAAATAATAAAGCCAGATCCTAGTGATTGTGCTTCTTCAGGTTCAGAGCCACCTGGTGCACCTGGGCCGCCTTGGCCATTGGGATTTTCCAAAAAATGCTTAAACAATTCTTCCATTTCAGGCGGCAGGCCTTCAGGTAATTGTTGTTTCGTGCCATCTACCTCTAGGAGATTAGCCTTTTGAGTCGTGCTGATATTAACGATAGCGGTGCCATTCGCTTTCACCATTTGGGTAAAGTCTGGCAATTCAGCACGCGTGGGTTCAGTAAATAAAATAACCAGAAAAAAACACCAGCTTACTTTTTTGAGCATAATTTCCTCATTCTACAAGTATTGATAAAACAGTTATAAGCGTTACACAGGTAACACATAGATGCCATAAGTTCTCTTCTACAGTATAGTGCCGATTTATGGGTAGGGTCGATACATTTCAATAATCGATTTTAATTTTTTTTCAGACACTTTTGTGTTTTTATAGTGGCAAGTTGTTAGTCACTGTAACAGAAAAATCAGTTGCTTTCTGCTACGTATGAATGTTGTTGCGTACCGCAGTTGACTGTGGATTTTCGAACAACACCCCATTAAAAATAACAAGCAAGATATGTTGTTATGGATGCAGTAGTCTATAGAGAGGGTTATCGAATTAGCGTGATTTTGCACTATAATTTGTTGATGCAGGTGCAAATTTATCTACACAGTGCAAATGGACTCGCATCTACAGACTCGTAGTCAGCAAACGGGCTTTTTTATAATTTGCTGACTACTGTAGAGACTCCTGCCTGTAATCTTGGTGTTTGGCGAATCAGTATGCGTCATTAGTGGGCCAGAGTATTCGTTATTTCTGACCATAAGCTGTGATTTTTGCAATCGAGGCAGCATCGGTGTTACTGGCAACATTAGCATTTTTGTTATGCGTCTGGAGATAATCATTGATCTGTGCATTAAGCGGCATTAATTCAGAATGCGGCAATTGCTTAATGACGTTTTCCGATCTTCTTTGCTGCTGCTGTGCTAAATGGATACCCGACGATGATGCTTTCATTTGCGAACCATTTATGCGGGTAATATCTTTTGGCAAAATGACCGCAACCAATGCCGCCGAAGCGACTAAAGCCAGTATTTTGTGTTGAGGTTTAAATTTAGCCTGTTTACGTTGCGGCAATAGGTAGACAGGATCATGTTCGATTTCTTGATGAATGCGATCTAAAAAATCAGCTCTGGGCGCTATAAACGTTTCTGTTTTTAACGCATGGCCAATAGCTTCGTAGCGTAACAGTTTGTTTTTTAGCGCACTATCAAGCAGCACCTGGCGCATCAAGGTCAACGCTTCGTCAGCAGCCAGCTCATTATCAAGAAATTGAGAAATTTGTTCATTCGTATGTTCGTGCATTAAAAATCACCGTTAATCTAGCAAAGGGGTTAATTTACTATCGATAGCCTCACGCGCTCTAAAAAGGCGTGATCTTACCGTACCTACAGGACATTCCATTGTTTCAGCAATTTCCTCATAACTCATGCCTTCAAATTCGCGCAGCATGATAGCGATGCGCATGTCTTCCGGCAATTTTTCTATTGCTGATTTAATTGTGTCGACAATTTCCTGGCTTATTAATAACCGCTCAGGTGTTTCCATACCTTGCAATTGAGGCGCATTTTCACTGGCTTCTGCATCTTGGATATCGACTTCATAATCAGAACTACGCCGCGTTCGTGCTACTAGATAGTTTTTTGCCGTATTAATAGCAATGCGGTATAGCCAGGTATAAAAAGCAGAATCCCCCCTGAAACTACCTAATGCCCGGTAGGCTTTAATAAACGCTTCTTGTGCGACATCTTGTGCTTCGCTGGGATCTTTAACGTAACGATTGACCAGCTGAATAATTCTATGTTGATATTTAAGAACTAACAGATCGTAGGATTTTTTATCCCCCTGTTGGACTTTTAATACCAAGTCTTCGTCGAGTTGCTCACTTTTTTTACTGTAACTATTCACGATTATCTTTCTTATATTTGGAGAGACAGAATTAAATTGCAGAAGTTCTATCGAGACAAAAAAAAATTGCTATCAATTTAAAAAGCTTTATTATCCCTGAACTAGTGTAACTAAGCCACAAGCGTGGCGGTAATTTTTGTTTTATGCCCTCTTCGACACATTACGATATTCTGATTATTGGCAGCGGTGCGGCGGGCTTAAGTTTAGCGCTTAAACTCGCTGAACATTCCACACGCGTTGCGGTTTTATCCAAGTTTGCTTTAACAGCGGGCAGTACGCATTATGCACAAGGCGGCATATCGGCGGTCTTTGATGCTGATGATTCACTTGAATCGCATATTGAAGACACGCTTAATGCTGGCGCAGGGTTGTGTGATCCAGAGATAGTCCGGCTTACGGTGACCCAAGGCAAAAACTCTATTGACTGGCTGCGTGGCCAAGGGGTTAATTTTACCGAAGAACAAACCAAATCGGGTGAAACAAAACTGCACTTAACCCGAGAAGGCGGACATTCACATCGCCGGGTGGTACATGCTGCGGATGCCACCGGAAAAGCGGTTTCACTCTCGCTGATTGAACGCGCCCGCGAACATGGCAATATTGATTTACTGGAAGATCATAATGCTGTTGAGCTCATTACTTCTGCGCCGACAGAGGACGCTGGAGTAAGAGTGCTGGGGGCTTACGTTCTGGATAATGAGCACCAACAGGTTAAGACTTTAGCCGCGCGTGTTGTGGTGTTGGCGACAGGCGGTGCCAGCAAGGTTTATCTTTACAGTACCAATCCACAAAGCTCAACCGGTGACGGGATTGCCCTGGCCTGGCGTGCAGGATGCCGTGTGAGCAATATGGAATTCATGCAGTTCCACCCCACCTGTCTTTATGTACCTAAAGGCAGTTCTTTTTTGATTAGTGAAGCGCTGCGAGGGGAGGGCGGTAAATTGATTCTGCCAGACGGCTCGTCTTTTATGCACCATTTTGATGTACGGGGCGAATTGGCACCGAGAGATATTGTTGCCCGCGCTATCGATCACGAAATGAAAAAGCGCGGTATCGACTGTGTTTATTTGGACATCAGTTATAAACCTGAAGCGTTTATTCGGGAACATTTTCCGATGATTTACCAGCAATGCCTGGAGTTTGGTATAGACATTACCAAACAGCCTATCCCTGTAGTGCCTGCCGCGCACTATACCTGCGGTGGCGTACTCACAGACAGTCATGCGCGTACCGACATTGCTAATTTATATGCGGTTGGTGAGGTTGCCAGTACCGGATTGCATGGTGCCAATCGCATGGCCAGTAATTCATTGCTCGAATGCCTGGTGTTTGCAGAAAGAGCCAGCGACGATATTTTACGAAAGCTTGCTGCCATTCCGCCTGTCGGTGACATTGCAGATTGGGATGAATCCCAGGTCAGCGATTCTGACGAAGAGGTGGTGGTATCGCACAATTGGGATGAATTGCGTCATTTTATGTGGGATTACGTGGGCATCGTCAGAACGAACAAACGCTTGCACCGCGCCATGAGCCGTATTGAACTGCTTCAAAAAGAGATTGCGGAATACTATGGCAATTTTCGGGTCACCAGTGATTTGCTGGAGCTGCGTAATTTGGTGATTGTTGCCGAGTTAATCGTGCGCTGCGCCCAGTTACGAAAAGAAAGTAGGGGACTGCACTATACCCTGGATTATCCTGAAACGGATAACAGCAAACCTGCGCAAAATACTATTTTGACACCTGTTCGAGAGTGATTAAACGTGCGAAAATTTTTACTTGGCAGGTAGCGGCGCATTAACCATACGGGCAAGGACATTACGCGTCATTTGCTTCACATTAGGATTCTCAAGATTGACGGGGTTAGAGTAGTTGTCTAAGCCCCAAGCCCATTGCATGCTGCCGGTAGCAAAAACTGTTGACACAGGATTTTGGCAAGGCATCGCTGTACATATCTTGGTGTAAATCGTCATGTGCGCTTTTGGCTGGGCTGGATTGCCGTAGAAAAACTCAGTATGCTCAATCGATGTGGCTGGAACATCTGATGTAGCCAGAATTTTCATATTGGCGGGGGTTTTGCCATTGTTGAATATTCTATCTGCCTCATAGCCCAGCAGACCTTTGAAGGTGTCACCTATCTTCATTCCTGTGCCGGTATAAATCCAGTGCGAGGGCGTTCCATTTGCAAGCTTAGGGTCGGATTTAGACGTTACGATATCGCCCTTAACCGGCCAAAAACTGTACATGATGCCGACTAACCCATTTTCAGGCCGGTTAGCCCAGAGCGGATCCCGCCACAAGGCTGTGACTAGATTATTGTCGCTGGTAATTAAATTTTTTGCTAAAGGATCTTCTGTCGCTGCGTAACCTTTATAGCCAACAATAGTGCGGTTCTGTTGCGATGCCAGTGGTGCGCTGGCAGGCTCCATTCTGATTTGCCAATAGCAGGTATCGGCACCAAAGAAACCCAGTCCGGCCCCATGCGCCCGGGCAAGTTCGAAATTGTCACGCATGGCTTTAGACCAGTATTCGTTATGTCCTACAGACAGTATGGCTTTATGATTTAGAAGGCCGCCATTACCTACGTGGGTGTCCGTGTCGGTTTGGTAACTTATGTCGTAACCTTCGCGCTCTAAAAAAAATAACATTTTAATTTCCCAGTCAATCAGCTGACCTAAACCCGCCCAGTCATCATAGGGGCGATTAAAAGACACTTTGCGAGCTTGAACATTTGCACCCGGAATAGGCCTGGTATCGGATGTAACCGGCCTGGTGTCGGAATTGTAAGCATAAAGCGATTTTCCACCCCATGCATTATATGCTTGCCAGGTGATGGTGCTTACCTGGAACAGATAATTTGACGGGCGATTAATATCTCTAACCACAAAGGGAATATAACGACCTTTTCCGGTTTTGTTGCCAATGAGAGTGACAATATAAATGCCGCTTACCCATGACTTTGGGATATTGAGCGTGTAAGGATGCGTCCAATTGGCTTGTACCATGCCAGTCGCGGGATCAGGTACCGGTATTATTTGGCGTGTGCTGGTTCTTGATACGGGGCCCGCAACCCGTCTAGCGCCCGCACCTTTATACCAGCCTAGTCGATAGACGGTCAGTGCATAACTTGAGTCGACGCTTGGATTGGCGTTGGTATAAAAATTAATTGATCCGCCGATGTTGACGGAGTCCTTATTTGCATAACCTTCCATGTCATGCTCATCATCAGGAGATTTAAATTTATTCCATGCCGTATCGCCGATGTTGGCATTTTCGGTTTGGATGGAGTTGGCGGCTATTGCCGATGTATACAGGCAAAACACGCTAAAAATACAAAGAAATCCGCTCGCACGCGTGATAGTAATGACGGTATATCTGGCTAAATTCACACAAAACATAGATTTCTTTCTTGTTCGTTGATGCAAGTCTGGTTTTTTACTTGCGCCAGTCTATGTGAATGTTTAGGTTTGTAAAATAAGTATAAATACCTACTTTTTATCTAAGGTGGCTGGGTATTTTGGCTAAAAATGACAACCGTGCAAGAGCAGCGAATGTGTGTGGATGATTCCCTGTTACTTTACTGAAGGTTAAATGCTTTATGCAAAACTCAGGATGACTTGGGAGGTAGCCAAGTAAGCGAAATGACAGCCTGATAGCCGTTCCGCATCGCCTTTTCCTTGTTACTAAGCCGTTCAAAAAAGCTAATTTGAAAAGCGAGTTGCTTTATTTTTTATAGATGCCTAGTTTGCTTGGTATTTCAATTGCTTATATTGTGTGATTAAAGCTGGACGCTTACGTTTGCAGTTGTGTCGCGTTAAAACAAGACCGGCAGCAATCCACAATTCAGGGATACTTGTGATGTTTAGTTTGTTTAGAAGTGCAATTTTATGGATAATGTACCCATAGGTTCAAGTATTTTAAGTGTTTTATCAAGGTCGGAGCAATGACGGAAGAATTAAGCCTTGGGCTGGAATTAATGTTTGTCGGAATGGGAATCGTGTTCCTGTTTTTAGCCATGCTGGTAGTCGCTATTAATGTCATGTCTGCGTTGGTGCAGCGTTTTTTCCCTGAAGCGCCTGTGCCGTCCAATCCGGTACTTTCCACTAGCCTTGATAAAAGCGTTGTTGCGGCCATTACTGCCGCAGTACATCAGCACAAAAACAGACATAAGTAAAATGCCCACAGCGGGTTTTTGGAGAAATGGAAAGAATGGCCAAAGATAAAAAAAAGCCTTTAGCGATCACCGAAGTTGTTTTGCGTGATGCGCATCAATCGATATTAGCGACCCGGGTGCGCGTTGAAGACATGTTGCCCATTTGTGAAAAGCTCGATCAAATCGGCTATTGGTCTATTGAATCATGGGGTGGCGCTACTTTTGATGCCTGTATTCGTTATTTGGGCGAAGACCCCTGGGAAAGATTGCGCTTATTAAAAGCGGCCATGCCGAATACCCCACAGCAAATGCTGCTACGGGGGCAAAATATTTTAGGTTATCGGCACTATGCCGACGATGTGGTCGACAAATTTGTTGAACGGTGCGTCGTTAACGGCATCGACGTGTTCCGTATCTTTGATGCCATGAACGACATGCGTAACATCGAACATGCCGTCAAAGCCGTGTTAACCACCGATGCCCATGCACAGGGCACGATGTCTTATACCACCAGTCCGGTACATACGGTTGATATGTGGGTGAGTCTTGGTAAACAAATTGAAGATATGGGCGCCCATTCTATCTGTATCAAAGATATGGCCGGCTTGCTCAAGCCGTATGAAGCTTTTGAACTGGTCAGCCGCTTGAAAAAAAGCACCAGCATTCCGATTCATTTGCACAGCCACGCTACGACAGGGTTGAGTGTTGCGACCTTAATCAAGGCCGCTGAAGCCGGTATCGATAATGTCGATACCGCTATTTCATCCTTAAGTATGACTTACGGCCACAGCGCTACGGAAACCATTGTTGCCAGTCTTGAAGATACCGAGCGTGCCACGGGCCTGGATTTGGTTAAACTGGAAGAAATTGCCCATTATTTTAGGGGCATTCGTAAAAAATATGCGCAGTTTGAAGGCAGTCTTAAAGGTGTGGATGGCCGTATTCTGGTGTCGCAGGTACCGGGCGGCATGTTGACCAATATGGAAAGCCAGCTGAAAGAGCAAGGTGCGAGTGACAAGTTTGATGAAGTGCTCAAAGAAATTCCGCGTGTCCGTGAAGATTTAGGCTTTATTCCACTGGTAACGCCGACCTCACAAATTGTCGGTTCGCAAGCCGTTATTAATGTGATGAACGGTGAGCGTTATAAAACCATCACCAAAGAAACTGCCGGCGTGTTAAAAGGCGAATACGGTGCAACCCCCGCGCCCGTCAATAAAGCACTGCAAGATAAAGTGTTGGCTGGTGAGCAGGCGATTAGCTGTCGGCCTGCTGACCTTATTGCGCCGGAAATGGATAAGTTGATTGCCGATGTTCAAGAAAAAGCCCAGGCTGAAGGCATCAAGCTTACCGGCAATATGGAAGAAGATGCGTTAATTAATGGCATGTTCGCACAGGTCGGCTGGAAGTTTTTAGCCAATCGCGGTAATCCTGCGGCATTTGAGCCCATGCCGGGTACGGAGACGGCTGAGGTAGCGATCGCGCCAGCAAAAACCATTCATATCGATAATGCTACCGAAAGCTACGCGGTTAATGTGGATGGCAGACTATACAATGTGTCGGTAGGGCCTGGTAACGGGGCTTTGAATATTCAACCGGCATCCGTGCCAGTGGCTCATGCCAATACGCCAGTGGTTGCCAGC
>NZ_FUKJ01000404.1 GCF_900163745.1 Crenothrix polyspora | reverse complement strand
AGTGGTAACGTTCTGCAAGAAATCCATGTAAAAGATGGCAGTCGACAATATTCCTGGCGTATTGGTACGTAAATCGGCTTCGTAAAAGGTAATCCCTGGAAAACTTGGATCAGTATAAGCACCAAAGGCATGCGGTGTATCAAACACATAAGTCGTGTCGCCGGTAATGTTAATAGACATAGCCACGGCGGTGATTTGTTGGCTATCAAAATCAGCCGTAAAAGTTCCCGATGTAACACCAAAAACACCCGCCGAAAGTCCACCAGTAATCGTAATAAAATTTTGTGGCGCGATTGTGTAGTTGACTATATTGGTTGCCAAGGCCATAGATGAGGTCAGTGTTGTGATACCTGCAATCGCGATTGTAGCGAGTAGTTTTTTTAGTGTTCTCATCTTTTTAATAGCCCTTTTAACAAGTGACGCACCATCTAGTGCAGGAAAAGTAATGCGTGTAACGTACTTTTGTAATACATTCAAGCTTAGTGAGTCTGTAGGCACTATCAAGCTGATAATGTGAACTGGCTCACATTATTGACATTATTATTTTTGATTTTTGTGATGTGCATCACAAAATAACAGGCAAGCCGACACATCAGCCTAATAACGGTGATATATCGACGGCTGCTTGGATAGGTTTTGAGGCGGTTAGTGCTTGGATGGTAACGTTTGTGCAAAACCCATCGCGTGACGGGTTAACAGGGATTTAGCAAACGGGAGATGGTCAAGTAAAGTCAGGCTCACATTTCGGGCTGCGGCGATGGCGAGCCAATCATTGGAAAAAATGCGGATTAAATTATCGGTAAAAGCAATGGTGCGGTCATGGTCACGCTGTCTAGCGGTGGCGTAAGCGTGCAAAAAGTCGCCAGCACCTATGTCTTTATGTTGTGCATGTTGTGCGCTGAGCCTGTCAGCCAGTTCAATAACGTCACGTATACCTAAATTAAAACCCTGACCGGCAACCGGATGCAGTTGGTGTACGGCATTACCAATGATGACGGCGCGATCTGCAATCATTGATTTAGCTCGAATCAGTGATAACGGAAAGGAATAGCGTGGCGTGACTAAGCTAAGCTCACCCAGCTTAAAACCAAAGCACAGCTGTAGTTCCGCCAGGAAATCAGCTTCGCTACCGCACATCAGGGCTTCGGCATTTTCTGGTGATTGTGTCCAAACCACTGCACTGTGATAATCCCCGATCGGCAATAGTGCGAGAGGGCCTGATGAGGTAAAGCGTTCGTAAGCTGTATTGCGATTCGGTAGCGATGATTTTACGGTACTGATGAGTGCGGTTTGACCGTAAGCGGTAATGTGTTGATCTATATCCAACAGTTTGCGTACCGATGAATTACCGCCATCGGCACCTACCAGCAGTTTACTGGACGTATTGAGAGATTCAGCATTGCGTTTTAAGCTGACATTCATTTCACTGAT
>NZ_FUKJ01000051.1 GCF_900163745.1 Crenothrix polyspora | reverse complement strand
CGGTTTAAATGTTGATTGGCGTTACAGTCTTCAGCAGCTAATTGTTAAAGGTGAAGTTAATCACAACTGGTTTACTGATTGTAGTGATCTTGATTATTTGGGGCATAACGTGCTCGCTCAGTGGAATTGGGTGGCGGGTAGTAATCTAAAAGGTGAGATTGGCTACAAACATGAAAAAGAATTAGCAAGTTTTGCACAGTTAAACGCTACGAGAGACACTTTAAGCAACTTGCAGACCTCACAGAATTATTTTGCTAACGCTGAATACCAGATTCTACCCAGTATTTATTTGAAAGCCGGTTTTTTACGCAATGAATGGCTTTATGATGGAAAAGATCGTGAAATAAGTAACCAAATTCAAAATATTGGTGAATTCAGTGTGCAATACCGCAATCTGAGTAGAACCATGATAGGTTTTCGGGCGGTTATTACCGATGGGCAGTATCCGAAGAGGGATACGCCATCTATTGATTCTGGTGATAATGGGTTTTTCCGAACCAGCTATAATGTGGATGGCGAATGGAAATACAGTGATAAATTGCGTATAGGTGGTTCAGTTGGCTATTTACAACAAGATTACGAACATGGTAATAAATTTCAGAAGGGTTTTTCAGATGCGGTAGCACGCCTTGATGTTAATTGGATTCCCAGCGAAAAAACAACATTGGCCTTCTCGGCGTGGCGGGAGGTTGATCAGGCGTTTACGCTAAATGCGACTTTTGTGTTGAGTACTGGTGCTAGTGTGACCCTTGCGTGGTTACCAACAGCTAAAATACGTGTTGAGATGCCGCTGTCTTTTGAAAATCAGAGCTATTTGGGTGACCCGCCGACAACCCCATCTCCAGTGCCTAGGCTTGGCAGCAGAAGTGATGACGTGCTCAATCTTGGTTTGAATGTTATCTACTCCCCCTGGATAAATACTGAACTGGCTTTAAAATTTGAACATGAAAATCGTGACTCCAGTGAACAGGGTAGTTCTTATGATGCCGAAACCGTCGGTATCAATGCAAAAGTGGAGTTTTGACAGCAAGCTTTTCGAAAGCTGATAGCTTGCTGTGGCGATACCCCAGTAAGGGCAATACGTAGGGTTCATTAATATTTGTAGTTAGGGAGATGGTCTTGAATCTTATGATAGGTACTGACCCTTTAGGTCAAGGTGGGATTACCTCAGTGGTTTCTGTCTTGGTTAATGAAGGGTTTTTGCAGAAACACAATATAAAGTACATTGCTTCCCATGCTGAAGGCGGCTTAGTTAAGAAACTAGCTTCATTAGGGAAATCGATTTTTGATGTTGTCAGTATGTGCGTTTTTTCCAAGCCTAGTGTTGTCCATGCCCATAGTGCATGTGATAGCAGTTTTATCAGAAAATCCCTGTTGCTTGCCATAGCGAGGGTGTTTAAGTGCAAAACTATTTTTCACTTGCACGCTGCTGGATTTGATCAATATGTGACTGAAGAATCGGGTCCACTTATGCAGTGGTGGATACGTAGGACGCTTGAAAAAAGCACTAAAGTTATTGCGTTATCTGATGAATGGGCTGATTTTCTTGGCCAATATGCCCCCCGTGCTGATATTTATGTCGTACCCAATTCGGTAAGGCTGGATCTTGTAAGCGATCATAAAAAGGAAGTGGAGGGTCGAATTCTGTTTTTAGGACGTGCTGAGGAACGCAAAGGCATATTCGAATTGTTAGCGGCTATAGCGCAGCTTAAATCATCATGGCCAGCCATTAAATTGGTTATTGCCGGTGATGGTGATCTCACCGTGGTGCAGCGCAAAGCGGAAGCATTAGGTATTGTTAAAAATATTGAGATTCTTGGCTGGATAAAAGGAGATCAGAAGAATGAAGAATTGCAGTGTGCCAGCATTTTTACCTTACCTTCCTACACCGAAGGGTTGCCAATGTCCATGCTAGAGGCTATGTCCGCAGGTAAGGCGATTGTGGTTACTCCCGTTGGCGGTATTGCCAGTGTCGTTAACGATCAGATCAATGGCTTATTGATACCGCCGGGTGATGCCAGCGCATTGGCCGCTGCACTGGGTAGGTTGCTTGGTGATAAACAGTTACGTAGCCAGCTTGGTGCTAATGCACGTAACACGATAGCGGATCGCTATAGCAGTCCTATTGTGCTTGAGAAGCTATCTCATCTTTATGATGAGTTGAGCGGTATTGCCCAGTCATGAAGGTGATTTTTTAGCTCGTTTTTCTCTCATTGTCAGGTTGATTATGTATTCGTCAGGTATTTACAAACAAAGCCCTGTTGTGTTGCAAAATGTCATGGTTTCAGTGCGGAATTACATTGTACGTAAGCTTCGTAACTCATCAAAATTTCGTTTAGAATCCGAAGATGTGGCTCAGACTCAGTGGTTGAGTGCTGATGACCTGAAAACGTTGCAGCTTAAACGTTTGCAAACCGTTGTGGGGCACGCGGCTTTACACGTCCCGTATTACCGTGATTTATTTGCCGCCTCCGGATTTTCAGTAGAGCAATTGACATCTCTTGCTGATATGCAACGTATTCCCCAGCTGACCAAACACATTATTGCGTCTGAGGGTGGGCGGATGCTGGCTGAAAACTTAAAGGATTATCGCTTCTCCACGTCGACCAGCGGCACAACGGGTATGCCGCTTAAATTGTGGCGTAATTTACACTCCATTAACAGGGAAAATGCGTTTGTCTGGCGGCAATGTAATTGGGCGGGAGTAAAGCTAGGTGATCGACGCATGTGGATGCGTGAAGACAAAATTGTACCGGCAAGCACGAAAAAACCGCCATTTTGGCGCTATAACAGCGCCGAAAACACGATGATGATGTCCGCATACCATTTGTCAGAAGACAGTGTGGAAGACTATATTCGTGCGTTGGAGAAATTTGATCCTGTGTTTGGTATGGCATATTCTGCACCTTTGGCATTTATAGCGCGTTATTTGCTAAATAGTGGGCGACGCTATCAAGGCAAAGCTTTGCGCTGTTTTATTACTTCCAGCGAAACGGTAACCGATGAGCAGCGTCAAGTAGTAAAAGCAGCTTTCGGCGTTAAAATTTTTGATTGGTATGGTTCGGCAGAACGCGTCACTGCTATTGGTACATGTGAACAGGGCAATTATCACCTGTTGTCCGATTACGGTTTTACCGAATTAATACCGCAAAGCGACAACACTTTTACATTAGCCTGCACGGGCTTTGATAACTTTTTAATGCCCTTAATACGTTACCGGATGACCGATTCCATTGTGCCAGCTGACTCAGGCTATGTCTGCCCCTGTGGACGGCATTTTCCTGTAATTGAGCAATTGATTGGGCGTTCTGAAGACTATCTGCTCACTCCCGACGGAAGACAGGTATTTATGGTGGGCTACCTTATTGATGAACTTGATAATATTCTAGAATCACAAATCAGACAAGATTCGCCTGACGAGGTACGTATTTTGTTGGTGCCCGTGCAGGGGCGAATGGTCAATGAACCCGAAGTTATTGCCCGTGCCCGAGAATTATTGGGCGACGATATACATATTAAAGTTGAGCAGGTTAATGATATTCCAAAAACCACCAACGGCAAATTTCGCGCAGTTGTCCGTACTATTTAACAATAGCTTGGTAACGAGTTAAAAAAGGGCTGAGGTTTTTTGGTATCTGCGGTATTATCTCATGCTGTTTTTTAACCTTTATTACAAAAATAAACTCATGACTCAAGATGAATTAAAACAAAAAGTTGCACATGCGGCTTTAAAATACGTTAAAGATGTTGCCATTATTGGTGTGGGTACTGGCTCAACGGTTAATCACTTTATCAATTATTTGGCCGATATTAAAGCTGATATTGAAGGTGCAGTATCCAGTTCAGAAGGCAGTACGACGTTGTTGAAAAAACTGGGCATTCCTGTATTTGATTTAAATGCGGTGGGTACGGTTGAAGTGTATGTCGACGGTGCGGATGAAATCAATCCACTGAAACAGCTGGTGAAAGGCGGCGGCGGCGCGTTAACGCGTGAAAAGATTATTGCGGCGGCAAGCAAAACTTTCGTGTGTATTGCCGATGGCTCCAAGTGCGTTGATGTGCTGGGTGCTTTCCCTCTGCCTGTTGAAGTTGTACCTATGGCCAGAAGTTTCGTTGCCAGAGAACTGGTTAAGCTCGGTGGCCAACCGGTATGGCGTGAAAACTTTATTACCGATAATCACAATCATATTCTGGATGTCCATAATCTTAACATTATGGAAGCCATCAAATTGGAACAAACGATCAATAATATTACCGGTGTTGTTGCCGTGGGTATTTTTGGTATGCGGCCTGCGGATGTGGTGTTGGTCAGCCGAGGTGATGAAATCGTTACGCTTTAAGGTCGCTGTAAAACGGGGCTATTCACTTAGGCCGTTTACCCAAAGGCAAAAGAGCCGTTCGTGGTTCGACAAGCTCACCACGAACGGATTACCTATACTTGTCCTAGTTTAAGGCGATTTTTGGGAAACAATATAGCTTTGTTATCCGGTTAATTGTCCACGAAAAACACAAAAATAAAACAATAACGCAATTTTTTAACGCATATTTTTTCGTGTTTCTTGTGCTTTTCGTGGACAAATAAGATTTCATTTGGGATATTCTTTTGTGGAAATCACCTAAGTAGGTAGCCCAATTGATCCTCTGTGCTTATTGGGTTTTATTTTTTCGATGGCTGGTTTTAGTGCTGTTAGAAGAAACGGGTTCATCGTGCGAGCCCGTTTTGGAATAACGCACAGTCAGCACCCATATCAGCGATACAAATTCTGGTTGGTTGAAATTCGGTGGCCCAGAAACGACCAGATGGAAGCGTTGTGCGCCTATCATAATAGGCCAAAAACCAATTTTGCTGTTGCCGGTAGCATCAATAACAGCCCAGGCATTGCTGGCAAGCCCCAGGTTTTTAATCAATACGCCTGATCTTCGGTTGTAAACCACCGCAATTTCAGCGCTCAGCGCCGATAACTCTTCGGCAACTTCATGGGGAAAACCGTTGCTGGCCAGATAGAATCCCTGATTGTCGGCAAGTAGGGCTTTGCCTGTCTGCGACAGCTTAACCAATAATCCCGGTAACAGTTTCTCCAAGGGTTCTTGTGGAAAATGCAGTGGTTGATTAATGCCCTGAACCCAGCCCAAGCGTTGGCAGTGGTATAACAAATCCAGACAAGATTCCTCGGTGTCCATGTTCATCAACTGCTTGATATTGGCTATGTTCAATAATGGTGTGTGTTGTTGCTGCAATAAGGTGCATAAAAATTGCCGCGACTTGTCCGTATCATTGGAGGCAATGGCGTAATAGGCACCAGCAGGAGTAGGATAGAGATAGAGGCCGTCTTCCAGTTTATAACTAGCCATGATTTATTCCGTTTTTGAGCTGGGGTCTATAGAGTACATCAGTGATTGCACCAACAACGATACATCTTGTTTGACGCGAGCGTCGACGCAAAATACCGGTGGATTTAGGTTTAATAGTTTTAATTGTTGATAATAGTCATCGATAGAAAAGCGGTTGTCCAGATCCATCTGGGTTACGCCAATGGCGACACCGGTATCTTCAATAAACGTGCGAAATGAATCCAGGAAAAAACGCATGTCTTGAAACGGATCGGGACGGCTGTTGTCTATCAACAGGATCAGGCCAATACCGCCGGTTTTCAAAATATCCCACATAAAATCAAAACGCTCTTGTCCTGGGGTGCCATAAAGATGAATTTTCTGCCCCCCTTCTACGACTATGAGGCCGTAATCCAAAGCCACCGTAGTGGTTGCTTTGCGGACTTTAGTCATATCACTGGCGGTGACATCGGTTTTAATGGGGGGCGTGTCGCTGATGGCAGCGATAGCTGTAGTTTTTCCCGAACCTACTGGGCCTGTAAAAATTATTTTATACATGTAGCATGTATCATCCGTAGTTGTGTGGTTACAGCGAGGCTTGTTTGGAGCTAATACGGTAAAGTCGATAGTGTATCAATGATAAAAAATGCACTTTGTAAAGTGGTTGCATCCTGTCATAAAAAAAATGGTGCTTACATTATCGACCTAATAACTTATTAAGTATTTTAGTCAAAATACTTCTTTTTTGTGGGTTTGTTTTGTTTCGAGATACCGGCGGTACCACTTCATCGATATTGAGCCGTGGTGTTTGACGGATTAAACCCAATGAACTGGCGGCACTGACAAAGACAGACACATAACGTAATTCTATGCTGAGCGTGTTGGCAACACCGATCATGGTATCCGGACCTTCCTTTATGAGTAGTGCAGCTATGCGTAACGCATGGGGCGTAATGATGTGGCGCGTAAAGTTAGGCCATCTTTTTAACAGAATAGGGCTGTCAATGTCTATGGTTTGCGGGTAGCGACCTCGTGAACTCCATAGGCTAAGCTTCCAAAGAAAGGCATCCATGTCCTGTTTTTTTTCTGGTGCTACCGTTGACTCGTCAAGGTCATTCGGATCAAGAGGGATTACCGTTACCGTCTTGCTATTAATTTCAATGTCAGACACGGCTTTAAGTAGTTTGTCGTCGGCATCCCACCAGATTTGATTGCTTTGCGGCAATATTATAAGCGGGTTCCAACCTAAAGTAATTTGTAAAATATTTTTTTCTGTAATGGCCTGGTTAAAGGCGCGTTGTATATAACCTTGATAATATTTGTCAGGATCGTAAGTTGCTGTACGCTGTTTTGCCGGATCGTCGAGATCAATATCGACAACGGTACCAATGAAATCAGAAAATTCGTCTTCTTCTATTTGCAGTGATAGATGCTGTTTGATTGCCGTGGCTGTTAATGCGTTTTCGGTGTGGTCATCTGTTGGCTCAGCAGGCTTGACGTTTTCTTGGGCAAGTTCAGGCTGATGCTGATCAGTGGCGCTTTTACTACGTTGCTGGTTTATGTGTGTTGCAGTCTCAGGTGTTGTTTGTGGGGTCGGGACAGGTATTATTGGCGTGACATTATTCTGAACAGAGGGGGCTGGTTCTGGGCTTTTAGCTGATGGAAAGCGTTGGCTGTGGCTGGGTTTATTGCGTTTTTTCCCTTCGCTAATGTCTTTTGCCCAATCCAGTGCTTCAAACATGGGGTTGGCGGATATGGGCTTGTCCAGATACATGATCTTGTCGTTGCTGATACGGTCATGCACTTGGGATGACAGGACAATAATCGCCCGCATTTTGCCTTGTGCAAGACTTTGTTCCAATAGCTGTTTTGAATGTTCAAAGCGGGTATCTATAATCGCTACGTTAGCATGACC
>NZ_FUKJ01000046.1 GCF_900163745.1 Crenothrix polyspora | reverse complement strand
ACATGGATGCCTGAAAAATACTGGAACACCCAACGGGCTGTTGGTTTTGCTGTCGTAGTGCCGATTTGGCTTGGGAGCGATTGTTTATTTTTCGTAAGCGTTTGCCGAATACGGTATTCCAATGCCCCAAAGACCAAAAGGCAAAGCGTCATGATCATCATCAGCGCCATAATACGCTTGGGTGACTTCAGGAACAAAGTATGAGCCATAAACCACGGATCTTTCAAAAAGCGGAAGCCACGCTCCACTTTTTGCTGCCCTGGCGTATAAAGTTCCAGCATTTTCTCGTGGCTCAGCAAGGAAACGTCCAATTGGTTGGTTGCGATAATAAAGCAACTTTTGTACTGGATCTTACGTTGCCTTGTTTCCAGGATGCATGCTACACCCGCCTTAATACGGTAGCGAACCGTGTCGGGTTCCTGGCCTTTGCGTGGACGACCCTTTTTGCTGAAACTGGGCACAGCAATCATTTGTGGGTCATCCAAGGTGACAACCTTCAATTTATTTTGTAAATAGGCCAATGCTGCCCCAGCATCGTCGGCACAGGCAAAATCCCTGTTGGCCAAGGCGTTAAAGGCCTTGTACTCGATTTGGCTTTGCTTCAAATGTTGCTTGTTCACCGATTTCTCGGCACGTTCGCGGGCAGACTGTGTATAGACCACCAGCCATCGCTGATTAACACCGCCATAGTTTGAACCCAGTTCAACATAAGCGCAGTCAGGCCGGGTCTGCATCCATTCATCGGAGACCGCCAGGATTAGCTTGCGGGTGCCACCGACGGTTGCCGGGACACGCGTAATCCAAGGAAATTCACCCAAGTCTCGTAGGGTTTGCTTTGCATACAATGCGCTGTCGGCCACCACCAGTGAAAGCCCGACACCTGTCCGCAGTTGTTCAACATGGCTGTTCAGCGTTTCCCGGAAACTGGTCTTGTCGCTGTTGTTGCCGTTCAAGACATCCATCCATAGCGGGATGCCCGCCTGGTGTTCGCTGATCAGTTGCAGCACCACCTGGTTCAAGTCGGGTCGATGGTCTCGGCTATAACCTTGTGTGACATGGACAACTCCTTCGGGAGCCTCTTCTTGACCGCTGTTGTAGGTTCCATCCACATGAAAACTGGTGGCATCCAGATGCCCTATTTTGCAGTCCAGGCCAAGGCGGTTGACGGCTTGGGCGGCCAATTGCCCGTACAGCTCTTCCGGGCCGTAGGCGTAAATTGTATCCAAGGCCCTGCCCAAGGTGTCATCGTTGAGGTGTTCGGCCTCTATGTCTTCACCCAGTAAACGTCCGACAGGTTTGTCCTTAAAAAAATGTGGCATCAGGTACAGTGTCCTGTTGACAAAGCCAAGGCCGTTTAAGATCATGGCCTTGACGCACTGGCCAACGGAAACGTGCCGCTGTTGGTGGTCTTGGATAACCAAGGTGTCGATCAGCTGGGTTATGCCTAATTCGTCAACCATGCCTGCTATGAGGCCCAAATGATCCAGGTTGTAACTTTTGTATGTTTCGTCGGTATTCACGGTAAGCCATGTGTAAATATGTGGCGTTACAGTTTAAATAATTTTTTTGTTCAGAGGGTGCGGAATGTCGGTAATGTATTAGTAGGCTTTATTTGTGGGATTATTCAAAGCAAAGAAGTTAGGTTAACGGAAGTTGCCGGTGAAATACCCAAATCCGGCCAGGAAGATAGCCATGTTATGCAGCTGCGCCGTTGGTTAAAAAATGAATCTGTTGATACTGAGCTCTATTATTTGCCCTACATCAAACAGATATT
>NZ_FUKJ01000181.1 GCF_900163745.1 Crenothrix polyspora | reverse complement strand
ATTATAAAGCAAAACTTCAAAGCTTACCCAACTGTACAACGCTCTTTAATTTTATGCAGTAATAAAGCCAAACAGTAACAAAATAAGTTTGTCAATTTACCAAAAAACAGTACGTAGAAAAACTAGGAACCGACTATCGCATCGAGGTAGAACGGCCAGTTACCCAGCCGCCCCCTCACAGATCCCGGCGTGCGGAACTACCGCACCGGGCTCCTCAATGTTGCTCACTTCGCACATACTTCTGTTATTCCCCTCAGTGAGGTTTGCATCGTAATATCCAGCCCTACATGTCCGGTACGTGTTTCCTTTGAGGGCTACACAACATTGTCCACCCCTTCCCCATGTGATCGGCTCTCCCGTCTCGGAGTACTATGGGTGAATCTGACCCCCTACCATCCTTCAGCCGCCCTTCTTTCTGTTGGGTAGGCTTACCTGCGTTCAGTAGAATTTAGGTTTCGGCTTATACTGTTTCTGGGTTTCCCCTTTTGTGACTCAATATCCGCATACCTTGTCTATACCACCAGGAGACCGATAGGGTCTCGCGAGTTCTCGTCAGTACCTCTCCACACATGCCACGCCCCTGGACACCGACAGTCCCTCGGAAACCTTGCCTTGGCGGTTTCTCTGTATTGGCTTCCGTAACGTTAACGACGTGGCCGACTGTATTTATACTATAACGAGCTGACATAGCTTCAGGGATGTGCATATCCCCTGTGGCCTATGTGGTTCTCTGTGTACGCTTCACCCTTCTTGTTCACGCTTGCCGCAGTCGTAACCGCCTGCAACGCTCCGCCAAGGGCGCAACACTCGATACGGGTGGTTGGCTAAACCTTGCCCGACAGGGACTTTCACCCTGCAAGGTGCTTCGAGCTTCGCTCGCCGCACTAACGTGAAGTTAACCGGCTGGCAAGAGAGCTTGCCGGTATCAAGGCCAGTCCGGTTGAGCGCCCCGTTATGCCGCCAAACTATGCACAGCAGCCAAATACACAACGAACAAAAAAGCTAACTTCTATTTCACTACCGTACACTTTTTGAAAACCACTTGATATTTTTTAACAATTTGATAAATTTACGTATTTTTGTGTAAATTCATCATGCCAAATTGTTACAAGGTTTATAGGGCGATTCATCAAGCACTAATCAAAGCGTTGGGTTTTGAAGTAAAGGGTAATCAAGCACGGCATCTTAATGTATTAGTAGGCTTTATTTGTGGGATTATTCAAAGCAAAGAAGTTAGGTTAACGGAAGTTGCCGGTGAAATACCCAAATCCGGCCAGGAAGATAGCCATGTTATGCATTGGTTAAAAAATGAATCTGTTGATACTGAGCTCTATTATTTGCCCTACATCAAACAGATATT
>NZ_FUKJ01000084.1 GCF_900163745.1 Crenothrix polyspora | reverse complement strand
CCTTCTATAATCCGGCTTTCTTTCTGGCTCGCTAGCCTTCGAAAAACCTCACCCAAATGGGGGGGCAATTCTTTGTACAAAGTATGTCGCCTACATTTTGGAATAAACACAACATGATATTTACAATCCCATTTTGAATGGCTTAAGCTCTCTTTGTCGTCCATCAGATTCTCCTCGATCGTGTACTTGGCGGTTCACGATTATGAGTGTCTTGATGGACTCCTCTTAATGTCAAACTTTTGCTGTCTCCCCGGCAGAGCCGGGGGTTTACTCATGATTAATCAGTAAAAAATTGTTGCACAAAGCCACCATCGCGCCTCGATAAGGCAGGGTTTTTACAGTCATTGGGCGAATCTGTTAAAACGTATTGGAAAATCGGCATCCACTGGTTGACGACCCTACGCGATTTATTGGGGCGGCCATTTGATGACGATGCTATCTCAGTTTTATTAGGCGCTACGTAATGCATATTTCATTCCGATCTGTATTGTGTGTAAGTATATTCGTACAGGTATTTGTACCTAGTGCAGGGCGTTAACAGTTTGCTTTTCTTATGAATGCCGCTGATTTTTCGACAGGTTTATGATGAGCAGCTCAAGCTTTTATGTCGCTGCATTAGATTGGAAGTCATTGCTTTTTAGGTGAAAGATCAACACCAGACCTCAGTTATCCAGGTTTTAGCCATAGATTTTATGGTAGTATGGGCAACGTTCAGCCCTTGTTCATACGGACAGATTTATGCTGTCTACCTTAAAAATCGCCTGCCTTCTATGTTAAAAAAATCATTGCCGCTTATTTCCACAGCACTGCTTTACAGCGTGTATTATCTGATCAGCACCTATAGGTTTAATGTTCAAATACTGTCTGTAGGCATACCGCTTGATTTTTTAGTGCTGCTGATTTTCAGTTATATGTTGTATGCCTTGTCAAAACGTTTGTGGGTTTTTTTGCTGCTGCAAGCGTTGATAATGGGGGTTTTGTATATAGGTAATGCGATTAAAATATCGTTTTTCGGTGGCCCGATTATTCCAAACGACGTGTATGCCTTGCGTTCGTTATTACTCATTTTAGAAGGCTGGCGTTTTTTTGCGGCGGCAATCACACTGGCGGCGATTGCCAGCTTGTTGGTGTTTAATTTTTCCATGCGCCACTGGAGTGCTTATCTTGCCAGTACGGTTGCGATTTTATTGGGCATTACTGTGGTGTATAAGCCCCAGTCCATTGTCACCCTTCTGGATAATTACACCGGGAATTCGGTGTGGGATCAGCGTTCCAATTATTTGTGGCATGGGGCAACCGTTTATAGTTTGCAAGAAGGTGCACGTTATTTTGCAATGGCCGATGTGCCGCCAGATCAGGATATAGTGCAGGTTGCTGCGGAAAATTTACTGAACCGGCTGCCGAAATCGACTGAGCCAGCCAAACCTTTTACACCACGTAACGTCCACTTGGTGCTGTTGGAATCTTTCTGGGATCCCAATGAATTGAAAAAAGCCAATTACAAACCCAATCCGTTGTCGCCAGAGTTTCGTAAACTGTGGAAAAGCACCGACTATTCCCACGCCATGCCGCCGGTATTTGGTGGTTACACCGCCAATTCCGAATTTGAGGTATTGTGTGGTTTTCCGGTGGTGAAAGACAACGTCAAGTTTGAACGGCAATTATTGAATTCGGTACCGTGTTTGCCGCATATTTTGGCCGATAAAGGTTATCGCACCATAGCATCGCACCCGAATATACCGGTATTTTGGAATCGGGTTAACGTGTACCGGAATATAGGTTTTCAAACCTATTGGTCGATCAAGGATTTTGTGCAGGATGATATGAACCGTGAGTTCATGGCTGATTCGACCTTGTACCGCCAAGTTACCGAGAAAATTTCTGGCTCGTTAGCTAACAAACAGCCGGTTCTGGATTACATCGTCACTTATTTTGGCCATTGGAATTATCCTTTAGGGGCTAATCGTCCCAGCAAAGTAAAGTCATCGTCCAAAGTAGAAGAGGTGACATCTTACGCAAATACGATGTACTACAAATCCCGTGAGCTGATGGCCTTTATTGATGACATGCGTAAACGCGATCCAGACGGTATTATTGCCGTTTTTGGTGACCACTTGCCGTTTTTGGGGGAAAACTTTGCCGGTTATGTGGATTCAGGTGTACTGGCATCGCAGCGTGGTGAGTTTACTCCCGCGATGTTCCGCTTATATCTGAGTACGCCGATTATTATTATTGACGGCCAGCGTGGCCCCCTTAAAGTGGGCAGTATCCCTTTGTATCAAATGCCTAAATTGATACTCAATCTACTGAATTTTAACGAGCCGACCATTATGGACTATACCGCCGCGCCGCCTGATGTGCGTGTTCGTCCATTACCTGGTTTGCATTTTAATGTATTGAAAGACAATAAAATTGAGCTTTGCAAAGAGCCGCCTTACGACAAGACTTGCCAACAGTCTACACGCTGGCTTAATGATGTTAATGTGGTCAGTAATGATTTATTTATTGGTCGCCAGTTTTCGCGTCCCAAACAGGTGACTGGAAATTCACCGGATGGATTGCCACAACAGCCGATTGTTACACCGCTAGTAACGCCGGGTGTAGGTGAATTGGGCGAGCCTTTGACATTACCACCGCCGTCTGCAAGAACATCGACTGGATTGAAGTAAATTAGCCTGCACAGATTTTTGTGTCTTTAGTGCTTTGCGTGGACTTGTGTAACATCACATTCATAATCGTGACATTTCGGAGTAGAGAATGAAAAAATATTTTGCCCTTACTGCAAGCAGTTTGTTGATACTGTTATCCAGCGGTGCGAACGCCAATGAAGTCAATTTGCCAATACAGTTAGATTACGGTTTGATCAAAAAGGTATTGGTTAAGCAGTTGTTTACCGGAAAAGACCAGTCCGCGCAGCTTTGGAATGACAAGCACGGCTGTAGCTTTTTAAACCTGGCCAATCCAAAAATCAACGGTGATAAAGGCCAGATTCGACTGTTAAACGACGTTCAGGCGCAATTTGGAACGCAAATAGCTGGCCAATGCCTAACGGTATTGAAATGGGATGGGGTTCTGGAAACGTTTCAGCAACCGACTTTAAATGCCGATCATTCGGTACTGAGCTTGCCGGTTACCAAGGCAATTGCTTATGACCAGAGAGGTCAGCAATTAACCATTGATAAGCTACAGGACTTGATTAAAAAGGTTGCTGCGCCAAAACTGGCTGACGTTAAAATTGATTTAAACAAATCACGCGGCGATATTGAAAAGACGCTGACCAAGTTTTTACCCAAAGAAAATGCGCCCGCTATCAAGGCTATGCTCAAGACCTTAAAGTTCGGCAGTGCCGAGGCCAATGATAACGGTGTCGCGGTTAAGCTGGCTTTTGATGCGCCGACAAAAACAGCTGCTACAAAACCTGCGGCGGCATTTACGGAAGCAGAATTAAAACAATGGCAAGCCTCGTGGAAAGAGTGGGATGTTTTTTTGACACGGGCGATTAAGCAAGCGACGCATGATACCAAATCACCGGAACTACGCAAAACGTTAATAGGCATATTGGCGGAATCACGCACGGCGTTTCAGGCTGGATTGAAGAGTCATGATGCTAACAAGGATCCGGTACGGACATTTTTTGCCCAGACCTGGGAACGCTTAGCGCCGCAATTGCAAACCTTGTCTAAAGAATTGCCGGAAATACAGGGCTTGCGTTATATGACCTTTATTGCCGCGACCGATGTGATCTATGAATTGGACAAAATTGGCGCACCACTGGGTTTGGAGCTTTCTTCAGATGGCTTACGGCATCTGGCCCGGCTTTTAATTGCCGACAAACAAGCGCCAAAAGCCAAGCCGGTGTCGTAACATTGGGTGTAATCATTTAGTCTCCCTCTTTGGAAAAAAGGGGTAGTATCCAAAGAGCATAAAGGGAGATTTTTTTAAATAAATCCCCCTCGATCCCCCTTTTTCAAAGGGGGAAGTGAATACTTACGAGGAATAAAACCATGAATAAAATGCTGTTTGTATTATTGGCGATAACGACTTCTACGGTAAGCGCGGAAGTGTTTAAGTGCAAGTCATCTACCGGCGCTACTGAGTATCGCCCCACACCTTGTTCAGCGCCAGGGGTACAACAGGCGGTTGTCGATATTAAGCCAATGAATTCGCAACAAGAAGAGCAGGCGCAGATTAGATTGCAAGCGTGGCGCGATGAGCAGGATGCCAATGAAAAAGCGAAAATTAAAGCTGAAAAAGAACGCCAAACCGAGCTGGACAAGCAAACCGAATTGAACGCACTGACACGCAGCGCCACTGCGTCAGAACAGCAAGCTTTGGCGGCACAACGTTTGGCAGGGCAAATAGAGCATCAAAATAGAATTAATACCTACAACAGTCTCTACGAACCCATACATCGTTATGGTCAGCCCAATCAAGGTAGTGCGACGGGATACCAAAATAGTGGGGGTGCTGGCAACGATGCAGACGATTCACATCGCCGTCGTCATGGCCACGAAGGCCGCCATCAGCGCCGTCATGATGAACAAGTGCAACATCAGCAACAATTAGGTGATTACGGCGTATATAGACCAGAGGGTAGTCTTGGCAATGCTACCGGTGAATAGGTTTTTGCTAAATAGCTGGCCGAGTTTTTACCGAAAATTTTTTGTGTCTTTTGTGTCGCTTAAAAGCGCCTACTTTTGGTTTCCGTGGACTTTGTTGTAGCATCCGCTGAGTAGTTTACGAAGAGACACAGTAATCATTAGCGAGAGAAGGTAAAGCACTGTCAATCGGAATGATTGACAGTGCTGTTAACCAGATACAGGGGTATTTTAGAAATTTTGATTCTTGGTCAATTCTTTCAAATACGCCAAAAAGTCATCTTTCAATTCTTTGTGCAACAAGCCATGTTCAACCGTGGCAATCAGAAAGCCTAATTTACTGCCACAGTCATAACGCTTACCTTCAAATTCGTAGGCTAACACTTGCTCATCTTTCATCAGCTCAGCAATCCCGTCAGTAAGTTGAATTTCACCACCGGCCCCACGTGTAGTTTTTTTCAGCTTGTCAAAAATGCCCGGCGTTAAAATATATCTGCCTACAACCGCCAGATTAGACGGTGCGACTTCAGGTTTCGGTTTTTCAACGATCATTTCGATAGGACCAAATTTACCGGTAAATTCCCCGGTTCTGACAATGCCGTAACTGCCCGTGTCAGCCGGATTAATTCTTTCCACGCCCAAAATTGAAGTGTGTTTCTTTTCATACAAACTGACCATTTGTGCCATGCAGCCACGGGTGGAATCTTCAATTAAATCATCTGCCAATATAACGGCAAAGGGTTCATCACCGATTACCGGTCTAGCGCAATAGACGGCGTGGCCAAGTCCTAATGCTTCTGGCTGTCTAATGAATACGCAAGAGACATGGGAGGGCAAAATATTACGAATCAATTTCAGCGTTTCAACCTTACCCTTGGCTTCCAGTTCTTTTTCCAGCTCATAGGCTTTATCAAAATGATCGGGAATAGCGTTTTTGCTACGGCCAGTGATAAACACCATCGTATCAATACCGGCCGCGACCGCTTCTTCTACGGCGTATTGAATCAAGGGTTTATCGACAATAGGCAACATTTCCTTGGGGCTGGCTTTGGTAGCCGGCAAAAAGCGCGTGCCTAAACCAGCTACTGGGAAGACGGCTTTGGTAATTTTTCTAGTCATTGTAACGATTTCCTTATTTTTAATGATAGGTGCAGCGCTTTCAGTATCGATTAGTTATATTTGATGGAGTAAAAACCTAGGTTTTTACTCCACTGATAAAATAATTAATGTTATTCACCTGATATGAAAACGCTGTAAGAGAAAATTAAAGTATTTTTAAGTAGTTAACTACACACGGCCATATTGGTCATCAAACCGGACAATATCATCCTCGCCCAAATAACTGCCAGATTGCACCTCAACAATTTCCAGCGGAATGACACCCGGATTTTCCAGGCTATGGATAACACCCAAAGGAATGTAAGTGGATTCATTCTCAGTAATCAGCATCTGTTCATCGCCTTTGCTGACCAAGGCAGTGCCTTTAACCACTACCCAGTGTTCAGCACGATGATGATGTTTTTGTAGCGACAACTTAGCACCAGGTTTTACGACAATACGCTTGGTTTGGTGGCGATCGCCGCTATCAACCGAATCGTAATGCCCCCAAGGGCGGTAGACTTTGCGATGGGTTTGCGCTTCGCTGCGACCTAGCTTTTTTAATTGGTCAACAATTTGCTTGACCTCTTGGACTCTGTCTTTACTGGCTACCATGACCGCATCGCTGGTTTCTACGACGACCAAATCATGCACGCCAATAACCGCAACCAGTTTGTTTTCCGAATAGATGAATGAATTGCTGCTGTCAACGGTGAATACATCGCCGCAGATGGCATTGCCTGCGTCGTCTTTACCGGTGACATCCCATAACGCTGACCACGAACCGACATCATTCCAGCCAGCATCCAGCGGAATCACTACCGCTTTGTCGGTTTTTTCCATAACGGCATAGTCGATAGAATCGGCAGGGCAGGCAGAAAACAGGTCTTTATCGAGTCGAACAAAATCCAGATCGGTTTTAGCGCCAGCAAGTGCTTGTTTGCACGCCGCTAACATCTTCGGGTTAAATTTTTCCAACTCCCGTAAAAAAGTCCCGGCGGTAAAGGCGAACATACCGCTGTTCCAGAAGTAATCGCCGCTTTGCACATAGCGAATTGCGGTTTCTTTATCCGGTTTTTCTACAAAGGCGGCGACTTTAAGAGCGCTGTTGTCCAGTAAAGCACCGCTTTTAATATAGCCATAACCGGTTTGTGGTTCAGTGGGGACTATGCCAAACGTCACTAAAAAACCTCGTTCAGCGATATGTTTTGCTTGCACAATCGCCTTATGAAAAGCATCGGTATCGGCGATAACGTGATCGGCAGGCAATACCAGCAGCACATCATTTTCCGATATAGCGGTTAATGCTGCCATAGCGACCGCCGGTGCAGTGTTTTTGCCAATAGGCTCAAGAATGATGGCTGCTGGATGTGCGTCAATTTGCCGCAGTTGTTCGGCCATAATAAAGCGATGATCTTCATTACAGACCGCGATAGGTGCTTGCAACCCGGCAAGTCCATCTAATCTGCGTAGAGTGTCCTGCACCATGGTATGTTTGGATACCAAGGGTAAAAACTGTTTGGGATATTGTCCACGAGACAAGGGCCAAAGCCGCGTGCCTGAACCACCTGATAAAATGACGGGAATCATTGCTTTCTTTTCCTTAATAAGCGTTATATTTTGCTGTGTTAACCAGCAGGGGCTATGTTACGCGAGAAATCTTACACTTGCTGAATCAACTTTAGGGTATTTTCAGGTAGCTGTTTAGAGGTTGCGCCTTCCAGATGTAATTTGGCATCTTCATGCACGGTGGTCATAAAGGTAATCAGTTGCATTTCATACTTCATTTTCTGTTCCATATCAGTGGCTTCCCACATGTTGTTGAGTAAAAATTTAGCGTGATGATGGATAGTGAAAGCAACGGCTTCCGGCAAATGCGTATAACTGCCCTGTATGGATTTTTTCAGCCGATCCAATGAATTTAGATATTGTTCATAATCTTTCACATCCTGGTTACACTTGGTTTTAAACATTAACAATTCGCTGTCATGGCGAATTTTAAGCAAGCTGATTTCGTGCTCCAATTCTACGCTGCGTTTTTTTAATTTTGCCGTCAATGCGTCTTCGGCGAGTATTTGCGCATGTTTGAGTTTGGTCTGCTGAGCCTGGTTTTTATTTTGCCATTCCAGGTTTTCATCTTTGACAGAATGAAACAGCACCATGAGCTGAGATAGCCAGTTTTTCAGTAACATCATGTCCGTGTAATAGACGTTATTTGTTGCTGTAATTTTAACAGAGCGTCGATGTTCTGGCTGTTTTTATAACGGAGATGATCGGCGCGTAGTTGTTTAAATTGGTGGTCGGAAATGCTGTTCTTAAGGGCGAATAACTCGGTATTGATGGTTTTGCTCAATGTGCGCAGGTGCTTTTTATTGTTTTTACGGAGTAGTCTTTTTCTTTTCAGTTCAGCAAAATAGGTTATTTTGTCGGTTTTTAAATGGAATAGCCGAGTAATTTCTTGCTGTTTTTGTGCAATAAATAACAGCCTGCGTTGTATCCGCTGATGGTTGGAAAAATAATCTAGGAAAGATTTGAAAACTTGCTTGGTAACCAGTAGTAATCCAGTAATCAACAACAAGCCGAAACCACTGAACAGCAAGCTAATCCCCAACGGGGTTAATAGGTGAGGCAACACAGGAATAGCCAGCCAAACCAGTATGTCCATGACGGCAAACGCCAGCAAAGCAGCCAGTAGCAATAACAGGGAAATGCGTACAATCAAGGTAGCTCTACAAGGTCAGTTTGACGATGGTGGGCAGGGATGACTGCTAAGAACCCTGTCAGTTTGCGGGTTTTTCCACATGGTCTGGCTTATGTCTGTACTGACCTGTGGTATTGCCCTCACAGCCCACGGTAATTATCACAATGACTGCCAAAAATATCAGTGTTATCTTTTTCATAACGCACCCACCCGTCACAATAATTGCGCATCATGCGGCCTTAAATTTTCTTGTCGAAAAGCAAATGACGTAGATGCGCAGAGCTATAGAAACATACAAAAGGACATGAAATCACTTTCATGTCCTTTGAATTCTTACATGTTTTATAGCAGCTTTCAATTGTTTTTGATGGCTATCTTTAAACTTTTAAAAACAGCAGCTTAAAAAATTATTTTTTGTATTTTTAACGCATTGTATATGTCATCGACTGTTTGATGGTTGCAATCAAAAGTGATGCTGGCTAACCCATCTGGACTATTGATACAAAGACCAATCAGACCAGCATTTTTAATGGCCTGCATCAAAGAAGCATCCTGATTTTCAAGCACAGTAGCGGCATGACCGTTATCAAATAGCTTTCTTTCCAGTTGATAAGCGATTGCTTTGCCATGATCGCCAGTTAAAGAAATAATGCTGGCAATCTGACCAAAACGGGCAGCGCGTTCTTCGCTACTGACTGGGAGCTGTAAGCTTTCGTCGACAGTGCCGGTAATCATACCCGCGCCGACTGTACCGTTAGTTAATCGGTCGATAATAATGAATGCGCCGGTACCTTTGTTGGTTTTGTAGGTGTCATAAACGACTGGTGCCGTCACCGAAATTGCACACGAGCCGATTTCGTTCAGTTGTAAGGTGTTTGCATCGTGGTGTTCCAAGGTGTTAACATCAATACGGTGGTGGATCATCGCTACAGAGCCTGGTACGCTACGGGTCGCCAGTTTGATGGTGTATTGCCGTCCTGGTGTCAAGGCAGCATCGGCCATCCACACAATGGTGGCGTTAAATTTATCCGCGACTGTGATGGTTGATGTGGTCGTGCCCACCAGTATATCGCCGCGACTGACATCGATTTCATCATCCAGGGTTAAGGTGATGGCCATCGAGGTGAAGGCAGATTCCAGTTCGCCGTCATAAGTCACAATAGACTTGATGGTGCTTTTTTTACCGGAAGGCATGGCGGTTACCGTATCGCCTTTACGGAAAATGCCTGATGCAATTGTACCGCAAAAGCCGCGAAAATCCAGATTGGGGCGGTTGACGTACTGCACCGGCAAACGCGCATCGGTAAAGTTTCTGTCGCTCATAATCTCAATACTGTTGAGCAATTCCATCATGGGCTGGCCGGTAAACCACGGCATGTTTTCGCTGGGGTTGACGACGTTATCGCCATCCAGTGCCGACATCGGGATAAAATGAATATCCTGCAAGTCCAGCGATTGGGTGAAAGCCATGTAATCTTGCTTGATGCTATTGAACACCGTTTCGCTGTAATCGGCCAAATCCATTTTGTTGATGGCAACGATAATATGCTTAATGCCCAATAACGAGGCAATAAAGCTGTGACGTTTGGTTTGGGTTTGCACTCCGTAACGCGCATCAATCAAAATAATCGCTAAATCACAGGTGGATGCGCCAGTGGCCATGTTGCGGGTGTATTGTTCGTGGCCTGGGGTGTCGGCAATAATGAACTTGCGGGTCGATGTGGAAAAATATCGGTAAGCGACATCAATAGTAATGCCTTGTTCGCGCTCGGCTTGTAGGCCATCGACCAGTAAGGCCAAATCTATTTTGCCAGCGCCGGTGGTGCCGGATTTGACGCTGTCGGCTTGCACGGCGGCCAGTTGGTCTTCGTAGATCATTTTGGAGTCGTGCAGCAAACGGCCAATTAAGGTGGATTTGCCGTCATCGACATTGCCGCAGGTTAAAAAACGCAGCAGTTCTTTGTTTTCGTGCTGTGTCAGGTAGGCGTTAATGTCGGTGCTGATAAGTTCGGATTGGTGGGACATGGTTTTATTTCCTAGATAATTTTTTAAGAGCAATTGCGTTGCTAAATAGGTGTGATGTCAGTTGCAGAGGCATTTACTAATCCACGCCTTATAGCGCCTTCTTCATTCAGAACACTA
>NZ_FUKJ01000042.1 GCF_900163745.1 Crenothrix polyspora | reverse complement strand
TCAGTCCAGTCAAAAATCGCTTCTATCAAATCTTCCTGTTTCTCAACCGGCAATAATTGCAGTTGCTCCAACATTTTATCCAGCTCAGGACGGATGCCAAATTTTCGTCTTAACATGCGTGCCACCAAGGAATGGCATTCTACTTGACGGCCTTTTTCCAAACCTTTTTCCAAACCTTCTTGTAAACCTTCTTGTAAACCTTCTTGTCTAAAGTGTTGTGCAAATCCCATGATTTCCCCCTCGTTGTTTAGATAGTGCGTTTGGTATTCGATGATTTCCTGCTCACTAAGATCAGCGTAATAATCGATAAAGTCAACATACTTACGCTGCTTGTTCAGATTCGGCTCTATTTGCAGCAATCCCAGTTGTGCAGCCAAATATATTTCCAGCCGCTCTTGTTTAGGGTAACTCATATTCGGCAAGTTCAACCGCGCGATAATATTGCTGCTGTCTTTGTAATCACTGGCTGATAAACGCTTTAAATCACAAGCTAAATAGTGAAACTCCAAATAGCTGTGCCGGTCACCACCCAATCGCAAACTGTCTCGTCTTGTCCCTGCATTTAAAAAGATGACCACCGGAATAACACGGTCAGTTTCCATCAATTCTGCCAAATCCAGACAATAATGCGCAAGACGATGGATTGAAAACCGATTGCTTTGGGTTTCTTCTTCAAGGACAAACACAATAGCTTCACGATCCCCATTCGGCCATTCTACCAATAACGGCACATCCAGTTCACGAAAGCGATCACCTAAACGATCCTTTAATTGCTCCTGACGTATCGGGATAATCCGCGCCTGATTTAAATCCTCCCTCGTTTCTTCCTGCGCGAAAAAAGCCAGGGCTTCGCGGGGATAATCCAGAATCAGATTTTTAAAGTTTTGGTCGTGCATGTTCGCGTTCCGTACAAAGCAACAGCATTGGGGGCAGCCTCAATTGAAAAATCGTTTGGCAATTCATCTTTCTTTGCTTGTTAAAAACGTTGCGACAACACTTTCTGTTAATCCCGTAACTTCGGGCTATGGTTGCAATATCAATCCCCTTACTCAACATATTCAATGCAATCGCTTTTGATGCTTGGTGTATTCCCTCAATCAAGCAGGGTTCATCGGTGCGAATGACAACATTCTTGGCAACATTGAGCGTAATCAAAAAAATCGCCTCGATTGAGTTTCACTCGTGCTGTTTTAGCCACTCGGTTAAATCTCTCACATCAGTCCAATCAAGAATGGCCTCTACCAAATCTTCCTGTTTCTCAACCGGCAATAATTGCAGTTGCTCCAACATTTTATCCAGCTCAGGACGGATGCCAAACTTTCGTCTTAACATGCGTGCCACCAAGGAATGGCATTCTACTTGACGGCCTTTTTCCAAACCTTTTTCCAAACCTTCTTGTAAACCTTCTTGTCTAAAGTGTTGTGCAAATCCCATGATTTCCCCCTCGTTGTTTAGATAGTGCGTTTGGTATTCGATGATTTCCTGCTCACTAAGATCAGCGTAATAATCGATAAAGTCAACATACTTACGCTGCTTGTTCAGATTCGGTTCCATTTGCAGCAATCCCAGTTGTGCAGCCAAATAGATTTGCAGGCGCTCTTGTTTAGGGTAGCTCATATTCGGCAAGTTCAACCGAGCAATGATATTACTGCTGTCTTTGTAATCACTGGCTGATAAACGTTTTAAATCGCAAGCCAGATAACGAAACTCCAAATAACTGTGTCGATCACCACCCAATCGCAAACTGTCTCGTCTTGTCCCTGCATTTAAAAAGATGATCACCGGAATAACACGGTCAGTTTCCATCAATTCTGCCAAATCCAGACAATAATGCGCAAGGCG
>NZ_FUKJ01000071.1 GCF_900163745.1 Crenothrix polyspora | reverse complement strand
GAACCACTGAGCGCAAACACGATAGTCAAGGCCACTGGGGTAAATAACTTGCCTTCCAGACCTTGCAAGGTCAGCAACGGTAAAAATACGATAATAATAATTAAAATACCGGCAGTGACTGAACCCGCCACTTCAGCGGTCGCGCGGTAAATGACATGCAAGCGTGGCAACCGTTTGGCTTTTTCCACATGCGCCAAGTGTGTAATAAGATTTTCAACCACCACCACCGCGCCATCCACCAGCATACCGATGGCAATCGCCAAGCCGCCCAAACTCATCAGGTTGGCCGACATGCCCATGATGTTCATCAAGATAAAGGTGAATAACGCCGCTAATGGCAACGCCAAGGCGACAACCACCGCCGCACGTAAATTACCCAAAAATAAAATCAGCAACACAACGACTAAGACGATAGCTTCCAGCAAGGCATGTAAAACCGTGTCTACGGCTTTGTCCACCAGATTGCCACGATTATAAAAGACTTTGGTTTCAACACCTTTAGGAAAACCCTTACTTATTTCTGCCAGTTTTTCTTCAATACCGACAATAGTTTGCCGCGCATTGGCACCACGCAGGCTAAGCACCAAACCGGTTACTGCTTCGCCTTCACCGTTTTTACTGACTGCACCGTAACGGGTTAACGCGCCGATTTTTATTTCTGCAACATCACTGACGGTAACCGGAATGCCGTTTTTATTATCGACTACGATACGGGCAATATCATCCAGATTCTGGATGCGACCTTCTGCACGGACAATCAAGGCTTCTTCGCCGTCGGTCATACGACCTGCACCATCATTACGATTATTGTTTTGCAGGGCTTGCATCAGCTTTTCCAGGCTAATGCCTCTGGCAGATAGCTTTATGCTATCAGGGATGACCTCAAAACTTCTCACCGATCCGCCCAAAGAGTTCACGTCGGCAACACCAGACACCATGCGCAAGGCAGGACGGATCACCCAGTCCAGCAAATCACGGCGTTCCATTAAACTTAAGCCGCCGCCTTCTACGGTAAACATGAACATTTCGCCTAAAGGTGTGGTCATGGGGGCAATACCGCCGGAAACACCGGCTGGCAAATTGCCCCACAGCGTATTTAAACGTTCGGCAATTTGTTGCCGCGCCCAGAAAATATCCGTACCTTCAGCAAAATCCACGGTAATATCGGTGAGCGCGTATTTGGCAATCGAGCGCAACATAATTTGATGCGGAATACCCAGCAACTCAACTTCTATCGGCGCAGTTATACGGGCTTCCACCTCTTCAGGGGTCATGCCGGGCGCTTTAACGATAATCTTGACCTGCGTGGGCGACACTTCCGGAAAAGCATCAATCGGAATATGCTTAAAGGCATAATAGCCGCCACCCGACAGCAGCAAGACGAAAATCATCATCAACAGCCGCTGGCTCAAGGCAAAGCGAATCAGACTAGCCATTATTCAGCGCTCCCCAAACCTAGCCAGTTAGCTTTTAGCGCCACCGCACCTTTAATGGCGATGTCTTCATTGCCGGTGAAATCACCAGTAATCGTAGAGTAATTATCTTGTTTACCAACGACGGTAATAGTGCTGACGTTAAAGCCTTTAGGGGTACGAATAAACACAAACGATTTGCCTTCGTTTTGCGCGATGGCCGTATTGGGCACTTTGAAAGTGTCGTTATCGCTAGGCTGAATGATCTGGATGTTAACGCGCTGTCCAGGTCTTATCCCCGTATGGTCGCCTTGAAGAATGGCTCTGGCCATTATGGTCTGGTTTTCCGGATTAACACTTTGCCCAAGCAAGCTGATTTTGGCGCTGACCTGGGTGTTTTCTATCCAGACCTGATTACCGACGTTAATATCACTGACACGTTCCTGTGGAATATTGATTTCCAGCCACAACTCGTTTAAATCGGCAATGCGGTATAACGGTGCCAGCATATCGACACGCGTACCCGCAACCACCATGCGTTCTATGACTACGCCAGAAATGGGCGCATGAACATTAAGCGCACTGTTTAACTGATGCGTGTTTTTAAGCTGCTTGATGTCGTTGCCAGACATGCCAGCAATTTCCAGCAATTGCTGGGCTTCATTAACATCCAGAATAGCGGCGTTGTACAGGCTGAGCGTTTCCTGTTCACGTCGAGCCGCAATAACGCCATCTTTTAGGAGTTTTTTATCGCGTTGATAGTTGACTGTAGCCAAGTTCAGGGCGCTGATGGTCTTGAGATAACGGCCTTGTAACGCTAATAAATCAGGGCTGTTAATCTGTGCCAGTAGACTGCCTTTTTTGACGCGATCACCAACAGACGCATGTAACCTGCTGATTAATCCAGACTGAGACGCGTTAACAATGTATTCATGTTCAGACGGAATAACCACTTTAGCCGGTGCGGTCAGCAATGGAATCTGGCTGGCTGATTCCAGTTTGCCCAGTTGTACATCAAGATTATTAATCTGTTCTGGCGAGATTTCAATGGTATTTTCAGCCATGCTCGAAATACTGAATACAGACAGTAATATAAACACTGCCAATAGCTTACGTATGGCAGTGCGCGTGTTAGGGGTATAAAGCAGTTTCATGGCATAACTCCTACGGCCTGGTTATACAGGGCTTTGTCGCGTTCGAGGATAACAGAACGTTCCTTGGCATTAAGAATGGCTAATTGGGCTCTGGATTGAATTTTTAGCAAATCCATCAAATCAATTTCACCCACGGAAAAACTGAGCTGCATCATCTGCAAATGATCTTCAGCCACTTGTTGCAACTGGTTGGCGATGTCCAGTTCAGCCGCATTAACTTTCAGATTGTGCTCGGCTTCATGGTGCGCCTGTTCCAAATCGCGGTGCAATTGTTCGCGTTCGGAAATCAATTTAGCCATTTCAACATTAGCGGCGGCTATCTGTGGGGCAAGATGCGCCTCACCACCGAAGGGCACATTCACGCCAATATTGAAGCTTTCCGTTTCATTAGATCGAGAGTCATTAAAACCACGGTCACTGTTAATGCCTATGGCTACATTAGTTTGGCCAGAGCCGATGAGTTTAATCGCCTTGACCTCAGCCTGTTTACGTTCAATTTGGCTGTTGATAGCCGCCAATATGGGATGATTGTGTTGAATTTCTTTCAAGGCAACCAAATTTTCTGCGTACTGACCGGGCATTTTGGTGGATTGGGTAATACTGGTATAACGTTTGCGGGCATGCATTAATTCAGCTTCAGCCAAGGTCAGGTTCGAGAGTTTTTGCAAACGCTCAGTTTGTGCCAGCAATGCGTCGGCAACCGGTAGGTCGCCTAATTCAACACGCCGTTCAACCTTGGCATACAGTTGTTCAACAATATCCAAATCAGCCACCGCCTGTTCATGGCGAATTTTTTGTAAAGCGATATCCCATAATGCGCCTCTAATGAGACCGGCAACCCGTAATTTAACGGCTGCTGATTGCGCCTCGCCGCTGCTTTCAGCCTGTCTGGCGAC
>NZ_FUKJ01000184.1 GCF_900163745.1 Crenothrix polyspora | reverse complement strand
CTGGTTAGGCGAGACTAGCGCCATTGTCCGCTGTATGCCCAATACCCCCGCCTTGGTACTGACTGGTGCAACGGCCTTACACGCCAACAACCAGGTTTCAGCAGAACAACGCGATTTAGCCGAAAGTATTTTGCGCTCGGTTGGCATTACGCTGTGGGTTGAGAACGAAAGTGAGCTGGATGCAGTCACCGCTGTTTCGGGCAGTGGGCCGGCGTATTATTTTTTACTGATGGAAGCGATGGAAAAAGTTGCTATAGACCTGGGCTTAACTGAAGCTACTGCACGATTGCTGGTACAGCAAACAGCACTGGGCGCGGCTAAAATCGCACTGGAATCGTCAGAGTCGCCAGAGCAACTGCGAAAACGTGTCACCTCGCCAGGCGGCACTACACAACGTGCCATAGAAACCTTTGAACAAGGCGGATTTACAGGCTTGGTGGCACGCGCATTACACGCCGCAAGAGATCGTTCCATTGAAATGTCCAAACAATCGGAGAATAACTAATGACAGCGTCTTATGTCGTCGACCCCCTTATCTTTGTCATCGATACGCTATTGTCGTTATACATCCTGGCGGTGTTGCTGCGCTTTTTACTGCAATGGTGCGGTGCTGAGTTTTATAATCCGATTTCGCAGTTTTTAGTCAAGGCCACCCACCCACCTTTAAAGCTCTTGCGTCGTTTTGTGCCGCCTATCGGCAAAATAGACACCTCGTCACTGGTGCTTATTCTGGGCTTACAAATGCTTTCCGATTTCTCGATACTTATTCTCAAAGGTGTCATGCTTAATATCGGCGCATTAACGTTGCTATCGATTACCCAGTTGGTTTCCCTGCTGATTAATGTGTTCATTTTTGCTGTATTTGCCAGAGCGTTACTGAGCTGGCTAGATCCGGGCAAGTTTCGTGCGACGGCATCGATTTTGTGCAGCCTGACAGATCCCTTGCTCGATACCTGCCGTAAGTTTATCCCCGACTTGGGCGGGGTTGATTTGTCGCCAATGGCGGCATTATTGTTGTTGCAACTTAGCAAAATGGTTATTTTGCCGCCCTTGCATGAATTAGCCAATTTAATCGGGTAAATTGCTACCGTTGCGACATGGCTTGTTGTATTGTTTCAGGTCATGTTGCTGGTTTTTTGTGCGTTCAAACTCAGGATGCACAAACGCAGTTGCCATTTAAACACCTGTTAAACACATACAGTATTTTCAAATTAATTTTTGGCAGAGGAGTACAAACCTAGGTTTGTACTCCGTAGAATAACTAATCGACGCTGAAAATGCTGTACCTTCGTTATCGTGGTATAAGCTTTATTTGTAATAATTACATTAAAATACAATGGGATGTAGAAATGGTTTTACATTTTTTTTCTAAAGTGAAAAAATATGCAGAAAACACAATAAGATTTTCTATCTGCTATATTTGTCCTATAATCCATACCAAGACAATGAAAAATAGTTAATTTATGTCAAATAAAAGCACACGGGCGACTGTATTTTTCATAGGTATCTGCTGTATTCTTGGCAGTCAGCGGTTGCTTGCAAGAAATATGTATCGCTGGACGGATGATGATGGCAAGACCAAGTTTTCAGATCAGGTCGCCCCCGAAGACAATCAGTATCGGCGGGACCTGTTAAGCAAGGATGTGCGCGTTATAAAGGTTACCGAAAAAGCAAGAACCAAAGAAGAAATCATACAGGATCGGCGACTTGCAGAGCTACGCAGGGAACAGGAAAAATTGATTGCCAATCAAAGAATCCATGACAAAGCATTATTAAGCACTTTTCATTCTCAGGAAGACTTAATGACCGCGCTTAACACAAAGCTAAAGACGCTGGATACGGAAAAAAAGGTCATAGAAGGCAATTTAGAACAACTTAAATCGCTGCTCACCTGGCAACAAAAACAGGCGGCTTTGCTGGAACGCAATGGTAAAAAAGTGCCACCAAAGTCGCTGGCCGACATGCAGTCAACACAAGAACAAATTAAAAAAACCGAACAGGCTATTCTGGCCAATATCGACAAAAAACAGCAAATAAGCACCGAATACAAAGCCGATATAGACCGGTTTTTGTATCTCACCGAAACCAAGAGCGATGCACCGACCAACAAAATCGCCAGTATTATTGAAGCGAATAAGCTCGGCCTGTTTTACTGTAATAATGACCATCAATGCAATAAAGCCTGGGATATCGGCCATAAATTTGTTACTTTTTACTCCACTACTGCGCCCGACATCTACAACGACAGGTTGATTATGAACCGCCCACCCGCGACAGATTATGACCTCAGTCTGTCGCTGTCCAAAATAGCGTTGAATGAAGCCGACTATCAATTGTTTCTGGATATACGCTGCCGCAATTCTTCTCAAGGGCGCGAGCTATGCGCCAGCCAGAAAGTCAGTGATTTACGGTCCTCGTTCAGGCCGTATATCAATAGTGCCTTAGCGAGGGCGGCTCAGCAGTAAAGTACCGACACCTTGGTCGGTAAACAGCTCCAGCAATACTGCATGGTCAACTCGGCCATCGATAATATGTACACTGTGGACACCGCCTTTTAGGGCATCGGTGGCGCAGCGGGTTTTAGGAATCATGCCGCCTGAAATTGTGCCATCTGCAATCAAGTCATCAATGTCTTTCAGTGACAATCCCGTTAACAATTCGCCCTGTTTATCTAAAATACCGGCGGTATTGGTCAATAAAATCAGCTTTTCTGCCTTTAATACTTCGGCAATTTTTCCGGCGACCAAATCGGCATTAATGTTGTAGGAGCGACCGTCTTCGCCAGCGCCAATCGGTGCAATGACAGGAATAAAGTTGCTGTGGCCTAGCATGTCAACCGCAGCAGGATCAATGCTGCTGACTTCGCCGACATAGCCCAAATCAATAATTTCAGAGGCATCCGTTTCAGTGCTTGGCTTTTTCTGGGTGATTTTTCTTGCCCGAATTAAATCCCCGTCCTTACCGGTTAAACCGATGGCTTTACCGCCATGTTTGTTAATAAGCGAGACGATTTCTTTATTGACCAGCCCGCCCAGCACCATTTCTACCACATCCATGGTTTCGCTGTCTGTGACCCGCATGCCATCGACAAAGCGGGTTTTAATATTTAATTTTTCCAGCATTTGCCCAATTTGCGGGCCGCCACCATGCACCACAATCGGATTTAAGCCGACCAGTTTCATAAGCACAATGTCCCGTGCAAAACTGCTTTTGAGGGCTTCATCGACCATGGCATTGCCGCCAAACTTGACGACAATAGTCTTGTCTTTAAAGCGTTGGATATAGGGCAACGCTTCTATCAGGACATCGGCGATTTGGTGGGCCGTTTTTTTTTGCAGCATCTGTGAGTTTTTCATGGCTAAAAAGGGAGTTGGAGGTCGCGGTTAATTTTGTGGATAAGTTGTTTAAAGCGTTGCTGTATATTCTGCATGGCCTCTAGTGAGTCGCCCTCAAAACGTAGCGTTAATGACGGCGTTGTATTGGATGCCCGTACCAAGCCCCAGCCATCGGAAAATTCTATGCGCAAACCATCAATATCGATAATCGTGGCATCGTCAAAATCGGCTGCCGCACGCATGGCCTCGATCAATTTAGCACCATCATCATTCACTAAATCAATCGTTAATTCCGGGGTATTAATGCTATCGGGAAAACCTGCAAAAACCTGTGCGCTACTGCCCGATTCATTGGAGAGTATCTCTATTAGGCGTGCGGCGGCATACAAACCATCATCAAAACCAAACCAGCGGTCATTGAAAAAAATATGTCCGCTCATTTCACCTGCCAACTTGGCACCGGTTTCCTTTATTTTGGCTTTCATGAGCGAATGGCCGCTCTTCCACATCACCGGTCTGCCGCCGTATTTTTTAATTTGCCCCGCTAACTGCCTGGAGCATTTAACATCATAAATAATTTCAATACCCGGCTTGCCCACTAGCACATGTTTGGCAAACAACATCATTTGCCGATCTGGCCAAATAATTTTCCCGTTGCAATCCACAACTCCCAAACGATCAGCATCGCCATCAAAAGCGATGCCTAAATCCGCTTTGTAATGCTTAACTGCGCTACTCAGTTCCGCCATATTTTCAGGCTTGCTGGGATCTGGATGATGGTTGGGGAAGCTGCCATCAATCTCGCAATGTAGCTCGATCACTTCGCAGCCCAGCGTCCTCAGTAACAACGGCCCCAACTTGCCACCAACACCATTACCGCAATCCAGAACAACCAGCATGGGTCTTGCTATACGAATATCTTCGGCAATGGTGCCAACATATTCGCTAGCCAGCTTGTCATTTTTTTCAATGAGCCCCATGTCGCCAGTGGTATAGCTGCGGCTATCGATACATTCTCTAAGATCTTGAATGCGGTCTTCGGCCAGTGTTTCACCGGCAATCATCATTTTGAACCCATTGTATTCCGGTGGGTTATGGCTACCTGTCACCATAATGCCAGATCGGCCTTCAATATGCTGAACGGCAAAATACAGCAACGGTGTTGGCACCATGCCAAGGTCTATAA
>NZ_FUKJ01000310.1 GCF_900163745.1 Crenothrix polyspora | reverse complement strand
TGGCAGAGCTGGCCGTGCAGGCTGGCTAGCTTGTCCGCTTATCAGCCGCCCTTGTCAACCTTATCGGTTACCGCAGCCAAATCCGTTTTTTAGCCGCCATTATCCACAGGCAGTGCTGCACATACAACGTGGCAATCAAGTGGACGTTGTGTTTGTGCCACAACCGAGCCCGTTGTCGCGTTGTCTGTTATTTGTGCCCATATCTGCGAATACGGGCACCTGAAAGGTGGCTTAAAACGCCGCCAAGTTTACCGTTTAACCTTTAAACTCGGAGTAGAACTATGCCCAACCCTATACAAACAACCACATTAACTTGTTTATTGGTGTTACTGCCCTTGGTGGCCAGCGCACAAACCTGCAATACCGCTATAACCGCCAGCACGCCCACCAGTCGTTTTATCATTAAACCGAATGGCACCGTGTTGGATAAATACACGGGGTTACTTTGGAAAACTTGTGCGGAAGGTAATTTATGGAACGCAAGAACCCATGCCTGCGATTATACTGCCGATACATTCACTTGGCAGGGTTCCTTACAGCAGGCGCAAAAGCATAATTTAAGCGGCGGCTTTGCCAAATTTAAAGATTGGCGCGTACCTAACCAGAAGGAGTTATACACTTTGGTTGCAATACAGTGTTATCAGCCAGCCATCAACCTAAAGGTTTTTCCGAACACGGACACTGACGCGGCTGTGTGGTCGTCGTCCCCGAATGCTGGCAATAGCTATTATGCGTGGGGCATCGATTTTAGCAACGGCAGCGTTAACAACCACCATAATAGCAGTACTAAGCAGGTTCGGTTAGTACGCGGCGAACAGTGATTTTGTGTTTTGCTTGGGTGGGTGGCGGATAGATGCAGCATGGTATATGATGTGTGATGTTTGATGCAAATTACAGGAGATACAAAATGCGGACGACTTTATCCATTGATGACGATGTACTTGCCGCCGCCAAAACGCGGTAAGTTGGGCTAACCCGTAAGGTGGCTTCGATCTCAAACGCGGCAAGTTAACTCAATAAGGATGCGTTAAACATAGCCAGCCAGGTAGGTCGGGCATGCTTTTTATGCTCGACGTTTACGGTGTTTTCATACGGTTACGGCTTTTGGACACTTATTGATTGCTCATCGAACACTATTGTCAATGTAATCTCGGTTAACTGTTTTGAAAATCAACTCGATAAGGTGCGCTAAACATAGGATGCTGCCGACGTAATGAGGCGCACTTGTGCCCTTTTCGGGTATCGTTCGAGTTGAAGTCAGTGATTACCCTGCTTAAGCGTTGTCACCACCGGCAAAGCACCCAGTTTCTTCTCATTTTCAAAAGTGAAAAGCGTTGTCGCGCCAGCATTTTGTGCCTGTCTTGCAATCAAACAATCCGATAACTCAACAGCGCCATATTCAATATAATCCAGCAAAGCACTGTTCAAGACCGACCAATCTTCAAACTGAAACTGAGTATGGTTCGCCAGTTCATGCAATACAGCATAAATTTCCTGACGCGTGCATTCGAAAACACTGTCTAAAACCCATTCCATTTCCGCTATCACAATCGACGAAATAAACACCTTGTCCGCTTGGTTAATCACTGCTTCAGCCACATCAACTTGCCATTTGGGATTACGGTTATCCACTGGCTTAAACAAATACCGAAGCAACACATTGGTATCAATTGCTATCATTTAAAAACTTTTCGGTTGCGCGTTTTTTTATCACATCTTTCAATTCATCAACAGATGGAAATGCTTTTCCCTTAACCAAAGCACTAAACTTACCAGCAAGATTACCGGAATTCATCTTAACAATATGCGCCACACCGTCCCGCGCAAACACCTCAACATAATCGCCTGGCTGTAAGGCTATAGCATTGCAAACCGCTTGCGGCAGTGTCACTTGTCTTTTTGTGGTTACTTTATGCATACTAAAACCCCGTGTATTACTATTGATAAAATAGTAATACACGGGCTATCAATCCGTCAATATCCGCTTTCCTTCAAAAGATTACAACGCAATAAATCGTAACTCGATAAGACGAGCTAACTATCAGATACTGCCGAAGCAAGAAGGAACATCAGTGTCTTTTCACTAAAATTGTCTAGTTTTTAGAAAAAATAGGCTCTATGTGAATCCTGGTGGGTAATGCGATAATGTAGCCATGAAAATTCGCGTTATTATAAAAAGACTATCAAATCCTCGCGTTAAAAGGCGATTAAAAATTGCCCTCTCTCTTTGTGGAGGGGTGATTATGATTGTTCTGACATTTAAGCTTGGCTATGATATTGGTTACTTTAACGCGCAGGCACTTGAAAAGGATCAAAACGCTGAGTTGCCTACTACACAACCCGTGCTGACAATGGAATCTGCGCAGCGTATTGTATCTGGTGCGCTAAAAGAAGATCCGACTAACCCACAAACAATTGTGGATCAGATTATTAATAACAATCATAGGCTTGCAACCATTATCATAGAAAACAACAAGCTAAAGAAAATTGCTTGGATTATAGATATGCGCTTGTTTTTTAAAGACGATTTATTCAATGACGAAGGTTATAATTTAACCAAAGGTATTGAGCAGCAACACAATATTAAGCGTGGTGAGCATTAATTGCTAATAACAGTCAGGTGGACAGGTTTTTGTGCCAGTTGCCTTAAAGTGTATCTGACCGTCATTGGGCGTGTTTTTTATGTATGGCTACCAGAAATTCTTCGCCGTCAAAATTTTCAACCAAGGGGCTATTTTCTCCGGCTTGGAGCTTACGTCGCAAAGCCTGTAATTTTGCTTCATCTTCTTCGAGCTTCCGACAGCCATTCCCGCTCATAGCCTAAGTATATTGATTTTAAACACATTTTATTTTTCGCGGTCGCACTAAAAAACATTATAAATCAATATACATAAGTTCATTTTTGGCATTTTATGTATTTTTTTCTCTAAGTTAGCGATTTTAAAGGTAAATTAGCGCGAGACCATAAAAAATAAATCATTTAATATCAATCGCTTAAGTCATGAGCGGGAACGCCTGAGCTTCCGAAGGCCGGCCCGCACCACTTCATAAAGCACAAACCCAAAAGCTACCCAACACCCACCTCATTACCATTCTTAAGCGTATTGCCTACCAAATTAGCCACCGCCGTATTAGCAACACCATGCACATGAATATTCCTTTTAATCATAGTGGAATAGTTTTCATGCAGATGGCCGTGGAAAATGGTTTTTACATTCATGGCAACCGCCAAATCACCAATCACATGAAAACCGTGCCGGTGCGATCCAGGCGCTTCATGCGATACCAAAATATCAGCTTTTAAAGCCTTTAGTGCCTGAAACTCATCATGCCAAATTGCTGATTTATACTTTAACGACATATCGACATTTTTGGCATTCAGCTTTTGCATGCCCAGATAATGAGCTTTGTCTTTCCACTTCGGTTGCATGGGCGGATACCACACGCGGCCTAAAAAAATACCGCCCAAACCAACAATTCTCACGCCAGCAATTTCAATCACCTTTAGATGCAGACTTTTATCCGCCAATGCCGAATGAAACAGATTTTTATATTTAGTGGGCGTTTCGAAATCGTGATTGCCGGGAATCCACCAGATTTGAGTAATATCAACAATTTCGCGCAGGCAATTTTCTAAGGGCGTGTCCAGGTCATAATCCCCCAATAGCACCACCGCTTCGGGTTTGTACTCATGCACAGCCGCGATCAAGGGCCTGAAATTTCCATGCGGATCGCCTGCGAATAAAATTCTGTTATGTGGATTCACTTGACTTTATCTTTTGCTAACCAACGCCTACACCTAAAATAACCTCTGGCAAACTGACATATTACGATTACGTAGACGCATCATAAAGCCATTTTACGGGTTTATGGCGCGTTGTACACAAATACCCATTTTAACGTTACTCTGACACAAATTGATAGGTTTCCTATATCTTTATATTGTTTTAGGTTAGAATACCCGCCTTTCGAAGCTGGTCTGAGTGTGAATGGCAAGGGTGACTTTTATCCGGCCATCGCATTGACTTTAAGTTACCCGCAAACTCATATTTCATTAAACACATGGTTTCAAGCCGCTGATGCAGTCGTAGGCTTTGTCACTGCGGTTTATGTCTGTGTTGTTTCATGCCCCAGCACGAACTTTTCTGCGTTTTGTACGCCAGAGTAGTCACCGAAAAGTTTTTTATGCCCAACTTTTAGAGTAAAAACATGACAGATTTATCGCTATATAGAAACATCGGTATATTCGCGCACGTTGATGCCGGTAAAACCACAACCACCGAGCGGATTTTAAAGCTCACCGGTAAAATTCATAAAATCGGTGAAGTACACGACGGCGAAACGACCACAGACTTCATGGATCAGGAACGTGAACGCGGCATTACCATTCAGTCTGCTGCAACCACCTGTTTTTGGAAAGACTATCGTTTTAATATCATCGACACCCCAGGACACGTTGATTTTACTATCGAAGTTTATCGTTCATTAAAAGTGTTGGACGGCGGTATCGGTGTTTTCTGTGGTTCTGGTGGTGTTGAACCACAATCAGAAACCAACTGGCGTTATGCGAACGACTCAGAAGTTGCCCGTGTTATCTATATCAACAAACTGGATCGTATTGGCGCTGATTTTTATCGCGTTATCAAACAAGTTGAAGAAGTATTGGGCGCAGTGCCTGTGGTCATGACTTTGCCTATCGGTACCGAAGACCAGTTCGTCGGCGTGGTGGACTTATTGACCGAAAAAGCCTGGATATGGGATAACTCTGGCGATCCGATGAATTACCACATCGATGATATTCCGGCTGACATGGTGGCGGATGCCAAAAAATGGCGCGAAAAAATGATCGACCAGGTGTCTGATCAGTTCGATGATGTCATGGAAAAATATCTGGAAGGCGAAGAGCCCGATATTGACACCATTAAACGTTGTATCCGTAAAGGCACGATCAATCTGGATTTCTTCCCGACATTCTGTGGCTCTTCTTTCAAGAACAAAGGCGTACAGTTGGTTCTGGATGGCGTTATTGATTACCTGCCTAGCCCAACCGACGTTAAACCACAGCCTGAAGTGGATCTGGAAGGTAATGCAACCGGTAACTTCGCTATCGTTGATGCCAACAAGCCCTTACGTGCGTTAGCATTTAAGATTATGGATGACCGTTACGGCGCGTTGACTTTCTTGCGTATTTATTCTGGCAAGCTGGAAAAAGGCACTAACGTACTCAATACCTTTACCGGTAAAACCGAGCGTATTGGTCGTATCGTCGAAATGCACGCCGATTCACGTAATGAATTGGACTCTGCACAAGCCGGTGACATCGTTGCCGTATTGGGTATGAAAAATATTCAAACCGGTCACACACTGTGCGATCCAAAATTCCCCGCGACTTTAGAACCGATGGTATTCCCTGACCCCGTTATCTCCTTGGCGATTTCACCGAAAGATAAAGCAGCGTCTGAAAAAATGGGTATCGCGCTGGGTAAAATGATCCAGGAAGATCCTTCATTCCACGTTGAAACTGACGAAGACAGCGGCGAAACCATCCTAAAAGGTATGGGCGAGTTGCATCTTGATATTAAAGTTGACATCTTAAGACGTACCCACGGTGTTGACGTTATCGTAGGTAAACCGCAAGTAGCCTACCGCGAAACCATTACCAAGTCTGTTGAAGACGAATACACCCACAAGAAACAATCCGGTGGTTCTGGTCAATACGGTAAGATCAACTACAGAATTGAGCCAGGTGAGCCAGGCAGTGGTTTTGTGTTTGAATCAGCGGTTACCGGTGGTAACGTGCCGCGCGAATACTGGCCAGCGGTTGAAAAAGGCTTTAAGAGCATGTTGGGCAAAGGCGTTTTGGCCGGTTTCCCGTGTTTGGACTTTAAAGTTGTGTTAACCGACGGTGGTTTCCACGCGGTGGATTCATCAGCGATTGCCTTTGAAATTGCCGCGAAAGCTGCGTTCCGCCAATCAATTCCAAAAGCGGGTCCACAACTGATCGAACCGATCATGAAAGTGGATACCTTTACACCGGATTCACATGTCGGTGACGTGATCGGCGACCTTAACCGTCGTCGTGGCATGATTAAATCGCAAGATGCCGGTATTACTGGCGTGCGTATTAAATCTGACGTACCGTTGAGTGAAATGTTCGGTTACATCGGTGATTTGCGTACCATGACTTCTGGCCGTGGCCAGTTCTCGATGGAATTCTCGCATTATATGCCGTGTCCTAAAAACGTGGCGGATGAAGTGATTAAAGAAGTCACCGAGCGCAACAAAGCCAAGTAAACTTTGTGTGCAATAAGCCGAGCAGCCCCGTGCTGCTCGGCTTATGCTTTTTTTGACACCTTGCTTTTCGCGCTAGTCTGCCATGCTGCATTCAGGTCGAAACAATTTTCGGATAATCATGCGTAACGCCACAGACATAGTGCCGATTACAGTTAGTCATACATGACATCATTCGCGCCCAAACTAACGACATTAGACTGCGAAACACACCAGCGCATTCTGTTACCCTCACCCAGCAACACCACTGCGCGTCACAATTTTAGTTGTGTGCAGACTTCATATCTTAGATAACACCTAACATGTCGACCTCTGAAATAGTCAGTGAACTTAACCAACGTAGAACCTTCGCGATCATTTCGCATCCGGATGCCGGTAAAACCACGCTCACCGAAAAACTGTTGCTGTTCGGCGGCGCTATTCAGCTGGCAGGATCGGTAAAGGGACGGAAAGCCGCGCGTCATGCCACATCCGACTGGATGGAAATGGAAAAAGAGCGGGGCATTTCGGTGACTACCTCGGTAATGCAGTTCGAGCATAAAGATTGTATTATCAATTTGCTGGACACCCCAGGCCACGAAGACTTTTCCGAAGATACCTATAGAACACTCACCGCTGTCGATTCCGCCTTAATGGTGATCGACGTGGCCAAAGGCGTAGAAGAGCGCACCATCAACTTGATGGAAGTGTGCCGTTTGCGTACCACACCGATTTTAACCTTCATCAACAAACTCGACCGTGAAGGCCGAGAACCCATTGAATTAATGGATGAAGTTGAGGATGTGTTAAAAATAAAATGTGCGCCGATGACTTGGCCGATAGGCATGGGCAAGCGTTTTAAAGGTGTTTATCATTTGTATAAAGATGAAATTCATCTGTTCAGCGCCCAGCACGGCGGCAAGATTGCTCAAGCCGAAATCATCAAAGGCTTGCACAATGAGAAACTCGATGCCTTATTAGGCGATCAAGCCCAAGAATTACGTGATGAAATCGATTTAGTCAAAGGCGCTAGCCACGAATTTAATTTAGATGAATACCTGGCCGGAAAATTATCGCCAGTATTTTTTGGCTCGGCCATTAACAATTTTGGTATTCTCGAATTACTGGACGCGCTGGCTGAATTCGCCCCGTCGCCAAGGCCTCGCGAGGCAGAACAACGCAGCGTCAACCCCGAAGAAGACAAGTTCACCGGTTTTGTGTTTAAGGTGCAGGCCAATATGGATCCGGCGCACCGTGACCGTGTAGCATTTTTGCGGGTGTGTTCCGGCACGTTTGAAAAAGGCATGAAAATCTATCATGTCCGCCTTGGTAAAACCGTGCAAATCTCCAATGCCATCACCTTTCAGGCCGATACCCGCAAAAGCGTGGAAGAAGCTTTCCCAGGCGACATTATCGGCCTGCACAACCACGGTACGATACAGGTTGGCGATACCTTTACCCAGGGCGAAACCCTCA
>NZ_FUKJ01000277.1 GCF_900163745.1 Crenothrix polyspora | reverse complement strand
GGCCCATACTGCGTGGAAGGGGGGTGAGATAATAATTACGGCGACGAAAAAAACGCTGAGTAGCCGCCGCTTTATGGTATTTATGATATTCATTTGATGTCCTTTTAACTAAAATCTAGGCTTTTAACTTGCTTGATGTGCATATTTAATGCTTCTTTACATTTCTGACTATACACTTAATGTCAGTGTCAACTCACTGGTGATTGTAAAAATAAATAACAACCATGTCAATTATATTTTTAAAATAACTAATTGATTATATATAAATAAAATATCACACTGTAAAGTGCTATCCATATAAATGACATAATTACATTATGTAAAGTCATTTTCAAATAAAAGCTTTACACTCTTGTCGAATTAACACGAAGGTAGTAAGAGGACAGTCGAAGGCATTAATGGTGCGTACAAATTGCCAACCAGCTTATGGGCACGACACCCAAAACTATTTCGCAAAAATAGCGCTTCCCTTCTTAAAATTGTTTCTGAAAAATACTTTGACGTGGTTACCGCATTTTTCATGTAGGCTTCTGCTGTTATGATTAGGTTTTACGCGGTCTCATTCTTTCCCAAGATGCGTTCTATGTATTAGCGGATGTAATTTTCTGACCTGAAATCAATTCGATAGGACTTGCCACATAAATTGTGGACACAGAAGGTCGTGCCTAGGCACATGTCCTGTCTTAAGTGACGAATCATTCAATAATGTGGTTATTTTTGTTTCTATTTCGACTTGCTGGGTGGATCGGCAGAGGCCTTTTTTTGAGGAGATTTAGTCTCAATTTTGACTTGGCTGGTGCCGCCCTCTTTCATATCAAGCTTTTTAGCCGCTGCTTTGGAAAGATCGATGACGCGCCCCTCAGCATAAGGGCCACGATCATTGATCCTGACTTCAACTTTCTTACCGTTTTCGAGGTTAGTCACTTTGGCCTTGGTTCCCATCGGTAAACTTGGATGGGCGGCTGTCATGTCTTTTTGGTCAAAAGACTCGCCATTGGCAGTTTCTTGACCTTGAAATTTTGACCCATACCAAGATGCCTCGCCGATTTCCTTGTGGCCAGGTTTAGTGGTGACGCTATCTTGCTGTTGTGTCGTTTGTTTACCTTGTCCACCCGAATGTTCCCCAGCTTCGGAGATACAACTGGAAAAAACCAGGACACCCATCAAAGTGACTAGTAAAACAGCGCAAAGCCATCTGTAATCGCTTATAACACCGCTGAAGGTTTTCATGATTTTGTAAGACAAGAAATTTGCCCAAATATCAACTGGGGTTGCTTTTCGCTAAGCGAACCTTGGATAATTAACATTTACAATCTCCTACACCCAATTTATAGCGTTAGATCGTAGCTCATAATTGGCCGAACATTTAATGATGAACGGTGGCTTCTTCGGCCTTGTTTTCCATCAGGATGTTCCTTGCCTTCACGACTTCATCAATGCTGCCATGAACAATGAGAATGAACTTGTCGGCCTTTAGTGCGGCTTCATATTGAATAACGCTGTCTTCAGGAATGCCGATACTCGCAAGTGCGCCCCCAAGAGCAGTGAGGCCACCGGTAACGAATGCCGTTTCAAGTGCGCCGATTATCAGCTGACCAGTGGGCCACCGACCATTACCGGCCCCAGTCCAGGGATAATGAAAAATGCAGAGCCGAAAAGAAGCCCCCAAATCCATCCCCAAAACAGACCGTACTTGCCCCAGGTCGCCATACGTTCACCGGTGTTGTAGTATCCGACGACGTGTTCTTCGGTGTGGTAGTCCTTGCCTACAACGGAAAGCTTTTTCATATCGTAACCGGATACTTGCAGTTGCTTGACTGCACTTTCGGCATCTTCGTGGCTGTTAAAGATGCCAACGGTAGAGCTGTTTTTTTCAGACATGACACTTCTCTGTAGTTTGTGGTGAAAAAAGCGCGGTGCTAGCTGCGTAAAGAGGTTTATCACTTTTAGGCTGCAAGCTATCAATTAATCCTCTTACTAATCAATTTGCGAACCATTATTTACGTATTTCACCAGATAGTCCGTTCGATACCGCACATAAGGCCAAATAATGGCCTACTATTGACCACATTAACCCAGGATACGCCGGTAGGTGTCTTTATCGACCTGATAGCACCCGCAAGAAGCCGCCTCCAGGCCGATACGATCGCGAATCACGATGTCCCCCCGTTGGTAGCTGATAAGATTTTTATTCAGTAATGAATTCGCGGCTTTGGTAATGCCAACACGCCTTACACCCAGTATATAAGCCAAAAACACATGGGTGATATGCAAATGATCTGAGTGCGCCCGATCTTGGGTCATTAACAGCCAGCGGGCAAGGCGTGCCTCCAGTAAATGGAAGCGGGTACAGGCGGCCGTCTGTGCAAGTTGCTTCATCAACACATACAGGTAACGTTTCAACACTGCTTGTAGCGTAGGACTGTGTTCAAGCTCACGCAGAAACGACGATGCTGTTATGCGCAGTGCCGATCCGGATCCATGAACCAGAGCGTAGAAGGGCACGACATCCACGCCTAAGATGAGAGTAATGCCAAGCATACCTTCATTGCCAATCAGTCCCACTTCCAGATTAGCTTTGCCATCAATCGGTGTCACCAAAGAAATGAAACCGCCAGTCGGGAAGTAAACATGCGAGATAAGTTCATCGGCGCGGTACAGCACCTCGGAAAAAGTAAGCTCAACGGACTCACAGTTTGCCAGTAACCGATCTCGATCATTGCTGGGTAGGCTAGACAGCAAACGATTGCTAATTGACGTAGCTTGGCTGAATGTCATGAGTATACTCCCTGTGATATTTGAGGGAACTCAGCAGGGTATTCAGGACGATGGCAATTCCCTTATTGAGCTTGCTAAGGAGAACGACTCCACTAGTCAGGGTAGGCTAGCACAACTGCTTTTTGGCCTCTGTGCGCTAGCCAACCCTGCTGTATGAAAAA
>NZ_FUKJ01000186.1 GCF_900163745.1 Crenothrix polyspora | reverse complement strand
TTTATATTGCTTACAGCATTGTGTGTATTTTTGTACTCTAGTGTGTCGATTCTTCGTGTAAAAGGTTTGATGTATCTTGCAATTACTGTTGTTTTACTTTAATTTAGGGTTATATCCGTAAAGGCTAGGGGTGCTTCTTGATTTGTCTTGAGGCTGAGAGAAACCCTTTGAACCTGACCCCGGTTAATACCGGCGTAGGAAAGCCACAACTTCCCTGCGCCTTATTGTTTTATTGTTGGAGATAAGCATGAGCGCCGTCGTTAAAGAAATAAAGTCTACTGATAAGAGTAGTGTAAAAATTGACTCTTATCCTGCATCGGAAAAAATTTATGTACAAGGCAGTCGCCCTGACATTCAAGTCCCTATGCGCAAAATCACCCTGTCCGATACCCCTGTTCATTTTGGCACAGAAAAAAATCCACCGCTTTATGTTTATGATACATCAGGTGTCTATACTGATCCTAATGTTGCCATCGATTTAAAAAAGGGCTTGGGTTCAGTACGTACCACTTGGATTTTAGAGCGTAATGACACGGAAGAATTAAGCGGCCCCAGTTCTGACTTTGGCCAGCAGCGTTTGCATGACCCCGCTACCGCGAATTTGCGCTTTGAACATATCCGTAAACCACGCCGCGCCAGCGCAGGCAAAAATGTATCGCAAATGCACTACGCCAGACAAGGCATCATCACGCCGGAAATGGAATATATTGCGATCCGTGAAAACCAAAAAATGGAAGAAATGCGTCATTTATGGAAAGATCAGCATCTGGGGGATTCTTTTGGTGCAGCGATTCCTGATGTCATCACAGCTGAATTTGTACGTTCGGAAGTGGCCAGGGGCCGTGCGATTATTCCTTGCAACATCAACCATCCTGAATTGGAACCGATGATTATTGGCCGTAATTTTTTGGTCAAAATTAACGGTAATCTGGGTAATTCTGCCGTTACTTCATCGATTGACGAAGAAGTGGAAAAAATGCTGTGGGGCATCCGCTGGGGCGGCGATACCATTATGGACTTGTCTACCGGTAAAAACATTCACGAAACTCGCGAGTGGATTTTACGTAACTCGCCTGTACCCATTGGCACCGTACCTATTTATCAGGCGTTGGAGAAGGTTAACGGTAAAGCTGAAGATTTAACCTGGGAAATTTTCCGTGACACCTTAATTGAGCAAGCCGAGCAGGGCGTGGATTATTTCACCATCCATGCCGGTGTGCGCTTGCATCATGTCCCGTTAACCGCAAAACGGATGACCGGTATCGTGTCGCGCGGAGGTTCCATTATGGCCAAATGGTGTCTGGCGCACCATACCGAAAGTTTCTTGTACACGCATTTTGAAGAAATCTGCGAAATCATGAAAGCCTATGACGTGTCGTTCTCGTTGGGTGATGGTTTACGTCCGGGCTCTATTTACGATGCTAACGATGCCGCGCAATTTGGCGAACTGGAAACGTTGGGCGAATTGACTAAAATCGCCTGGAAACATGATGTGCAAACCATGATTGAAGGTCCTGGCCATGTGCCGCTGCACATGATTAAGGTTAACATGGAAAAACAGTTGGAAGAATGTGGTGAAGCGCCGTTCTATACTTTAGGGCCACTGACGACCGATATTGCACCGGGTTACGATCACATTACTTCGGCTATCGGTGCGGCCAATATCGGCTGGTACGGCTGTGCCATGCTGTGTTATGTCACCCAAAAAGAGCATCTGGGTCTACCTAACAAGCAGGATGTGCGTGAAGGCATCGTTACCTATAAAATTGCCGCTCATGCCGCAGATTTAGCCAAAGGCCATCCCGGCGCACAAGCGCGTGATAATGCCATGTCTAAAGCGCGTTTTGAATTCCGCTGGGAAGATCAGTTCAATATAGGCCTTGATCCTGAAAAAGCCCGTGAGTTCCACGATGAAACCTTGCCTAAAGATTCTGCAAAAGTGGCGCATTTTTGTTCCATGTGCGGCCCGCATTTTTGTTCGATGAAAATCAGCCAGGACGTGCGTGATTACGCCACGGCAAAAGGCATTGAAGATGAGGCTGAAGCACTTAAACAAGGCATGGATGAAAAATCCAAGCAGTTTCTTGAAGAAGGTGCGGATATTTATCACAAAGTCTGAGGCTAAGGCGTAACGCTTACTCCAGTGTCAGTCCATTAAATGGCAACAGATAACATCCGATTAAGAGATGTTATCTGTTTTGCCCAGCCAAAAAAATCTCACAATATGCAGTGCGGACGCATTTATATACAGTATTGATCGATTTTTCCCGTTACAGGATATTGATTTCTAGGGCAATTCGGGCGTGGAATTGTCGATCACAACCGCAAAAGAAGTTTGCCCTAATGATTTGCCGGTTTTGCTATCACGCATTTCGGTCAGATCTGCCAGGGTTTTTTTATGTCGTCCCAGCACGGTGATTTCATCGACACCATTGCCATTGCCGTCAGGAGATACAGTGATGGCTTGTCCTGTAAAAGCGTTACTCAAAAAAGTCAGGGTTTTTAATAGTGGACTGTTGGCGGCAGCTTTGGCATCTTTGATGAGTACAGCGGGTTGTTCTTTCAGTTTGTATAGCACGCCAATTTCTGGAATGCCGTTGCCGTTTAAGTCCTTGAGTACGATCATACCTTGTGGTGCAGTGACGGCATCGGTTGCAAATATTAACGTGTTGAGTATTTTTTTTGTGCGCGTATCTTTAATGTGTACCGTGTGTTCACCTGTTTCGTAGTCAACCGATAACACCGCTATTTCGTTGGCTTTATTTTTATTTAAATCTGGAATGATGGCGGTTGCAATATTTTTGTTGGCACTCCATTCGCAGATATAGCCCGCTTCTTCGGTGACGCTGTCAACATCAAACCAGGCTATGTCCGATTCTGGTGTGTTGGAACCAAGCATCAGATAATCTTCATCGGGACGGTTGTTAGGTTGTGGGCCGTTGTCGCCGCCCTTGCTCCAGTTTGTATAACTCCATTTTTCACCGGTAAGCCACTGCCATTTTTTTTGCGACGCTGCATCTGTGCCGCCGATGAAATAGTAGCCATCCATGCCAGGCATTAGTGCTTTGTCGATAAAATTCTGTTCTTCTTGCGAGGTGATCGTTGCCAGATGGGCTCCTATTGATTCGCAGCCTAATCTTGCATTTTCCCAGGCGGCACTGTCATATTCAATAAGCTGATAATAATGTCCTGTCGTTACTGAAAGTAATTTTTTAGAATCGGCGTGTAGAGTGGTTGCGGATAATAAACCGGTTAAGGCGATGCCCAATGTAAAAGTGAGTTTTTGCATGATGACTTGTTTTGGTTGATGTGTAAAAAAAATTGTCAGACGAAAAATAGTAACTCAAAAATCAACGCATAACGTTATAATTTTTTTAGTAATTTGTATATAACTATTTTATTGTCTGCTTGGCATAAGCTGATTAAAATACAGGGTTGCACCCACCACAGCGGCTGGGGCTACGATGAAATTTAATACTGGGATGCTCAGTGCTAAGGCTGTTATACCGCCAAAGCTCGAAGCGCCCAAACGAACGCTCTTCAAAAGTTTTTTTTGTTCCGAAAATAACAAACCGGCATTTTCCATCGGATAAGCGGTGTACTCCAGTGCCATGCTCCAAGCCCCAAAAAGTAGCCATAGCACGGGCGCAATCACATTAAGGCCAGGAATAAAGGAAATGATCAGCAACGGTATGGCTTTAATTGAAAAATACAGGCCGCGTTTTAATTCTGCCCAGATCACTTTAGCCACGGGCGGATCAATGATGGGTGTGGTTTGTCCTGTAATCATTGCCAGGGTTTTCGCCGATAATCTGCCATAAAAAGGCGCGGCGAGTAAATTAGCCAGCACCATAAAGCTAAACAGCAGGATGCTAAAAAAGCAGGTGAAAAATAACGGCCAAAGCAACCAACTTAGCCACTGTAACCAGTTGGGAATAAAGTGATTTATTAAGTCGGCAATATAGTAATAACTCACCACGAAGGCGATGCTGTATAAAACAATATTGATGAGGATTGGCACGATCACAAAGCGCCGTAATGGCGTTGAGCCTAATAATTTTAAGCCCATAAAAAAACAGCCGACGGCTACGGCGGGGTGGTTGGCTTTTTTATCAACGACCATTTTGTAATCTCCAAACTAATGTGTATCAAGTCAGCCATGCTGATGGAATGCCGTGCTCAACAGGATTAAGCACCACGCCACGTTCCGTCACAATTGCATCAATCAACCCCGCTGGCGTTACATCAAACACCGGATTCCAGCCACTGACCAAGGAATCTTCCACCACATAGCAAGACGGCAACAACTCATTCGGATTGCGTTGCTCAATGTGTATGTCTTTGCCGCTGGCAATACTGCCGTCCAATGTTGTCGTCGGCGCAACCACCATCACCTTAACACCGTGCTGTTTGGCCAGCACCGCCAACGAATACGTGCCAATTTTATTGGCGGTATCGCCGTTCTTAGCAATACGATCCGCGCCGACAATCACCCAATCAATCGCACCCGATTGCATCAGCCAAGCCGCCGCAGAATCAGCTATTAAGGTGACAGGAATACCGTCTTGCGATAATTCCCACACGGTTAAACGCGCACCTTGTAGCCAGGGGCGGGTTTCGCCAGCATAAATATTTACGGCTTGTCTTTGGTAGGCGCTACGGATTACACCCAGTGCCGTGCCATAACCGCCGGTCGCCAATGAGCCGGTATTACAATGCGTCAAGATGCCTTTTGCACCTGCCAATAGATCAGCACCTAACTCGCCCATCGTGTGGTTATCAGTAATGTCATCCGCATGTATTTTTTCGGCACAGGCCGTCAGTGCGGCTAAAGGATCGGTGTGTTGCGTATTCAACACCGAGCGCATCTTATCCAGTGCCCAAAATAAATTCACTGCCGTCGGGCGAGATTTTGCCAGTATGTCGATGTCAGCAGCGACACCTTGTTGCCATGTATCTGCATCGTTTGAAAAATGCTGCAACGCTGACAGCACTACGCCATAAGCCGCAGCAATACCAATCGCTGGCGCACCGCGCACGCGCATACTGGTGATGGCTTGTGCGACACCGATAGCATCGTGGTATTCGTCATAGCGCAGGGTATCGGGTAACTGGCGTTGATCGAGTACCCGTAAGCTTGTGCCTGTCCATTGCAAGGCTTGTACCGTCAGTTTTTGTGCTGTTGTCATTTGTTATCACAATCAAGTGTAAAAAGTTATAATCAGGCGACTCACAAAAGGATGCGCCCATGATAGTTGACACGCTTATTCACGCTCGGTGGATTATACCGATTGAACCCGCCAACGTAACCTACGATCACCATAGTCTGGTGATTAATGAAGGTCGTATTATCGACCTGCTACCCACGGCCGAAGCCAAACAAAAGTACCAGGGCATTAGTACCGAGTATTTAAATCAACATGCGTTGCTGCCCGGCTTTGTCAATTGCCATACCCACGCCGCTATGAGTTTAATGCGCGGCATTGCCGATGATTTGCCGCTGATGGACTGGCTGCAAAACCATATCTGGCCATTGGAACAGCAATGGATGTCCGAGGAGTTTGTTAAAGATGGCACGGATTTGGCCATAGCCGAAATGATTTTGAGCGGCACGACGTGTTTCAATGACATGTACTTTTTCCCAGAAATTGCCGCGCAGCAAGCCATACAGCATGGGATGCGTGCCAGTTTGGGTTTAATAGTGATTGATTTTCCAACTGTTTATGCACAAAACAGTGATGAATATATCGCAAAAGGCTTGGCATTGCATGAGCAGATGATGAATGAGTCGTTGATTACAGTGACGTTTGCTCCCCACGCGCCGTATACCGTATCCGATGCGCCTTTGCAGGCAATTAAGCAGCAAGCTGATGATTTGGGCTTGTTTATAACCATGCACGTACATGAAACCTTGCACGAAGTGGAACAAGCTCAGTCAGAAACTGGCAAACGCCCGTTGCAGCGCTTGCAAGAACTGGGTTTGGTCAATGCCTCGTTTGTCGCTGTCCACATGACGCAGCTTAATAATGAAGAAATTAACATGATGGCAGCGGCTAACGCGCATGTCGTGCATTGCCCTGAATCTAATTTAAAACTGGCTAGTGGTTTTTGTCCGGTGGCGCGGTGTTTGACGGCCGGTATTAATGTCGCTTTAGGCACAGATGGCGCAGCCAGCAATAATGATCTGGATATGCTGGGCGAAATGCGTACGGCGGCATTATTAGCTAAAGCCGTGGCTAATGATGCCAGTGCCGTGCCAGCCATGACGGCTTTGCAAATGGCAACGCTAAATGGTGCGAAAGCATTGGGTTTGGATAAAGACATTGGCTCGTTGGTTATTGGCAAAGCAGCTGATATGATTGCTATTGATCTGGATTGTTTATCCACACAGCCGGTGTATGATCCCATCTCGCAAATTGTCTATGCAGCAAGTCGGCAGCAGGTGACGGATGTGTGGGTAAACGGCAAGCGTGTCTTGAAAAAACGCCAGCTAACCACCATTGATACGCTGGATTTAAAAACTAAGATAGCCGGTTGGCAATCACGGTTGTCGCGTTGAACCTAAGATCAAAGTCATCACTCATCCCTGTCACTTCAGATGGCCGCAAGTCATTAATCAAAATAATCCAAGTGGCCTGATTCTATAATTCTGCTTTAAAAATAACTGCTCACGTCCTCTTTTGAAAAAATGGCAGCTATTGGTAGTGTTGGAATATTTATCAACCAAACAGTTTATCATCAAAAAAAACTTACACATGTGAAATATTACTCACTTTATGTGTGGAATACTTCACAGACATCTCGCATAAATCCCTTTATTCTGGACAACGTGTCTTAGCTTTACACTTTTGTTGGTTTAGCATTGAGCTCTACTTGATTGCGTTTAACAAGTGGCTTTTTATTTTCCTTCAGGTTTCAGTTAATTCACTTTGCGTAGGGTTTCTTCCTCCCATTAGGAATCTTACGTTAACCAACCTAAGGGTAATCCAGGAGATGAAAATGAAAGAATCTAATAAAGACCGAGCTGTCGGTAAAACTCGTGCATATAATATGCTGCAAGGTTATAACGATTATGTGGATGATTTATGCAAAAAAAAATTCAATTATCTAACGCGGACGGACTGTGACGGTAAGGGCAGTTACACACCGGTACCGGGTGGCCACTATGGAGATCCGGCTTACCCTGCGGGATACTCAAAAGATGATCCGGCTTACACACCATCTGCTGGAGGATACTCAAAAGATCATCCATCTTACCAGCCGCCTAAAGACCCGTGTGCCTGTGAATGTGTTACAGTCACATTTCCAACAATTGAGCCGTGTATTTCGGTCAAATGGGGGGATGGCAAATGCGATGGCTTTGAGTCGGATGATATGGAAGTACTGTGCATCACCGTCTGTAACTGTTACTGCAATGTGACTTTCCAAGATTTCACTATTGGTCATATTAAAATAACTGATATGGCAGGGAATCCCGTGCCGTGCTTGCCAAATGGAGATCCCTCTGTGCAGGTCGTCCCTTCAGGGTCTATTTGTTTTGGGGACATCTGTCCTTGCGATTGCACATGCAATAAACCGAGCTGTGTGTCAAGGGAATTTGTGGTCTACACCTGCGGTGCAGTAGCGCAATGTTACCTATTATCGTTTGAAGAGGTTTGCTTCACGGTTTGCCATGAGGTGCAAACGAAACAGTGCTTCAAAGTAGAAATATGCGAAGGTTAATGGTCAAAATTTAAGCCGTAACCTGTAAGGCGTATGCCGATAGGTACTACGCTAAACCAGGTTACACCTTATTCAATAGATTCCAATCAGGAGATTCTAATGGGTATCAGAAAAAATCAATCCACACTATCTGCCGATGAGAAATCTCGATTTGTCAACGCGGTTTTACAACTCAAGGCTAACGGCGTTTATGACCGTTACGTGCGTCAACACCGTGATCTATTCAGAGCTGGCATTCATAACAGTGCGCTGTTTCTGCCGTGGCATCGTGAGTTTCTCAGGCGACTTGAATTAGATCTACAAGCCATTGATCCTTCGGTAAATCTCCCTTATTGGGATTGGACGGTGGATAGAACAGTATCAGCATCGCTTTGGGGCAGCGATTTTATGGGTGGCAATGGCGTTCCGGCAGGTGGAGCTGTGCAAACGGGTGTGTTCGCTTTCAGCAATGGCCGTTGGCCACTCACGGTGCGAGACACGCCAGCCGACAGGG
>NZ_FUKJ01000205.1 GCF_900163745.1 Crenothrix polyspora | reverse complement strand
GCCTAAATCTCGCCCAACCATATGTTTACCAGAAGGCATCAACTGGAAAACATCGCCAATCAGTTCCGCTAATTCCTTGAGTTTATCCGTTGGATTGTGGTGCTCCAGTATTGTCTTGATAAATTCCAGCAGCACATCCATTTGAGATTTTCTTTGCAGGCTGCCTACGGTATACGCGGGCAGTTTGTTTTCGATGCGGGCCGTCTGCTCTGGGTGAAGGAGAAGGCAATGGTCAAACAACAGACTCAGGATCAGGCCTCGGCTTGATCCCTCTTCATCCAATTGTTTGGCCTCACGCCCCCATCCTTCATAGAGTTTCCAGTCTTCAAAAAAAACCTCCACAAGCCACCTCAACGTGTATGCCTGGGTAATATCCATTGTGCGCCACGTCATATCGGTGGCCACCAAATAGCGATAGTCGCTTTCTCCTTCATATTTCAAGGCAACGACAAAGCGTTTTTTGCCATGTGCGGTCACTTTTAGCCGCGCACTGCTGACTGTGGCTTTCACGTCTTTACCACCACGCACCCGCAAAACCACTTCTACGCCTTTGTTGATGTCATTAAAATAATTCTTCAAAGTCCTTTTTTTGCCTCTGTCTTCGATGTTCTGATTTTCACGCAACTGACTGATAACTTGTGTATTATCGAATATCTTCGAAGCTGGACTCATAAAATCGTCTACACCGTATAAGGCATCGGCCAGAACGGATGTGACCTTGATTTCCTCATGAGCATCCTTGAATTCTTGTAACAGACGTAAGGCAATCTGCGTTTTAGTCGGATAAAGGGCATTACGTTCCGGCTTTACGGGACGGTCCTTTTTTGCCATCCCTTCCTTTTTCAAACGCTTATCTTCCTTAGTCCACGCAGTCAAAGCGGGGTCTGGCATATAAAAAGCAAAACCCACTGCAAAAGTCACTGATTCTGTCACTAGCAACAATAGAACAATAGTTTGGCCGTTGACATAGCCGCCCGATAACTTGTGTTTTTGCTTATGCACCTTATAAAGGCGCTTTGTTCGCTTTGAACGCGCTCGGTCGGATTCATCGAGAACCAGCACGCCTTCAGTGATCCCGTGCTGCCCCAATACCATTGTCACACTGGCCATCAGCAGATAATCCCAGGCAATCTTGGCATCGCGAAACATCCACGAAAGTGCCGCAATTTTATAGGTGCCTAAGCACGCTCGCTGGAACTTTGCCCAACACACGGTGTTTGTTAGCAATATCCCCGTCAAGCATAACCCTAACCAGTCACTTTGTATTTTCGTCAGCTTGGCATTGGATTTTAGCTTCCCTAAAACTGCGCCTAAATCAGTTACGTAGGCTTTTATAAACTGTGCCGGTTCGGACATCAACATAGTGCTGAAATACGTTGAATCCTATCACTGATTAGCTTACTCGGTTTCTTGGCGTTTTTCTAAGCTTAAAAACTTGAAGATCGAG
>NZ_FUKJ01000187.1 GCF_900163745.1 Crenothrix polyspora | reverse complement strand
TTTAATCCCATAAAAAATAACGATTTATGGAGCGGCTTTTATTACTCCGGCGAAAGCCTGCGCACGATTGCCGTCGATCCGCGCAATGCCAGTCGAATGCTGTTTGTCAACGCCCAATGGATCTTCAACACCAGTGACGGCGGCGTAAAATTCAGCCAAGTCTTTACCAAGGCCAGCGGTACAGGGTGGCGCTCACGCGGCCTTGAAAACGTAAATACCTATGATGTCGCCGCCAGCCGTTGGAAAACCGGTAAAAATGTTATTTTTGGGGGCTATGCGGATATGGGTTGCTGGCGCAGTCTTGACAATGGCCTAAGCTGGGAAAGCTGCAACCCTGTGCAATATAGCGCCAGCAAACCTGTGTTAGCGACACCTTCAATGCGTGGCAACCAACAAGGCTTAAGCGGTCGCCCTGATCCTGGGGTCATCCAAAATACGGCACTCCCGCTTACTCACCCGCTTTACCACGGATGGCTAAATCTTGATTCATACCGTGTTCCATTTGAAGCAGATGTTGCCAGCAGTGGCGGCTGGCGCGGCACAGGAGGCAATGCAACGGCTTTTGCCATAGATCATGCGCGTACAGGGATGGTCTGGGCAGCAATGGGGGATAATATCGATACACAAATGACCCTGTTACGCAGCAGCCAGTCAGGTAAATTTGATTCTTGGCAATACGCCAGCAATGGCATTGCAGCGGACGATCTCAAGCATATTTATGGCATTACTGTCGATCCTAACAGTCCCCTAACACAACGTACTTTATTTTTAACCGCCAATGGCGAGGTGTACCGCAGCACCGATGACGGCTTGAATTGGACAAAAGTGCTGAGTTGCCGTGATCGAACCAGTAATCAGAATTATTGCGTCACAACCGCTGTCGATTATTTCAACAGTAAGCTGGTGTATGCGGCAGGCAGCGCCGGCCTGTTTGTATCGAAAGATGGCGGCGATACCTGGGAGTGGGCCGATAACACGCACATGACCAAACCCGAAAGCCTGGCAGGTACGTTTTACGCCTATCTTGACCGCTATTTGATTAGTCGTGTTGCAACCGACCCTTTTGCGCCCAATCGTGTCTATATGGCTGTGCTTGACACACGTAGCGATGGCGGGGATAGAGGCGGTATCTGGATGAGTGATAGCGGTTATAACTGGCAACGTCTCTATGCCAATCCTTATATGCGTTCGGTGGCTGTTTCACCGTATCTTTATCTTAAAAATGAACTGGTAGCGACATCCTCAATGGCCTATACCTCCGGCGGTTACGATCCGCAATCCTTCGGTATTTTACGGCTGAATGCTAACGGTAAATGGGAGCAATTGAATAAAGGTCTAAGCTATAACAATGTCTCCACAATTGCCTATGGCACCCAATCGGGACGGTATGTATTAGGTAGTATGGGGCAAGGGGTCATGCGGAATTGGCGTTAGTAGCGATTAATCTCAACCTGTCTCAGTCTTGGCTTAAGTAGGTCACGTAAGTATTCACTTCCCCCTTTGAAAAAGGGGGAGAGTTTACGAGGGGTGGAGGGGGATTTTTCTAATAAATCTCCCCTAACCCCTCTTTTTCAAAGAGGGGGACTGAGCATATAGTAGGTAACCTACTACTAAGGAATATGCACAAAATAACAGGAGTAAGTGCATGGTTCGACAAGTTCACCACGAACGGTGATAACATTTACAGCGTTTTCATATCCGGTGAATAACATTAATTTTTAGCGGTGGAGTACAAACCCAGGTCTGTACTCCGCCGGATATAACTCATCGATACTGAAAACACTGTATCTGACAAAACTAACCTCATTGAGGAGAAACTATGCAAACATTAAAACCAAAACTTAAAAAAACGCTGGCTTTTTTAATAGCCAGTTCTGTTTATATGACGTGTTACCCCGTTTTTGCGGAAACGACGGCTGACATTCAAGGAATACATCACGAGCAAACCAGCCTCGATTGGCCAGGTCTTTATTTCGGTTTTATGCCTTGCGCCGATTGCAGGGGCATGAAAACAACGCTCGCGCTCAACAAAAACCATACCTATGTGTTAAGCACGCAATACGTCGGTAAATCTATACGGGAATTTGTAGAAAAAGGAAAATTCGACTGGAGCGACAAAAAAGACACTATTGTTTTAACGCCACGTAAAGGGGATGCAACACCACAACAATACCTTGTCGGTGAAGACAAGCTGACTAAGTTGGACGAAAATGGCAATCCTTTTAATGGCGAACTTGCTGAGCGTTATACTTTGCGAAGAAATGATGTCACAAAGCAACCAGAAGGCCATGCCTCACACTGAGTGACTTTTCTCTGTATGCGACAAAAATTTAAAGCGACGAAGAATATTTCATAAATTACATTTTCTGTCGTATACAGAGATTCGCCATTATAAATAACAAAAAATACCCATGACAGGCAATCAAACGCTAATAAAGCGTGACAGCAAGGTACTCTGGCATCCTTGCACCCAAATGAAAGACCACGAAACCTTCCCCATTATCCCCATCAAACAAGGGCAGGGCGTATGGCTGGAAGACTTTGACGGCAACCGCTATCTGGATGCCATCAGCTCCTGGTGGGTTAATCTGTTTGGCCATGCCAACCCGATTATCAATGCTGCGCTTAAAGATCAGCTGGATAAACTGGAGCACGTCATTTTTGCCGGTTTTAGTCATCAAGCCGGTATAGAACTTGCCGAACAACTGGTCGCCATTGCCCCAGAAGGTTTAACACGCTGTTTTTATGCCGATAATGGTTCGGCAGCAGTCGAAGTCGCTCTGAAAATGAGTTTTCACTACTGGCGCAATCTAGGACAAACACAGAAAACCAAATTCATCACCCTGGAAAACAGCTATCACGGCGAAACTTTAGGCGCGTTAGCAGTCGGCAATGTCGCCTTGTACAAAGAAACTTATGCACCGCTGTTAATGGATGTCATCACTGTGCCAGGGCCGGACTGTTACTTTCGGGAAGAGGGTGAAACGTGGCGAGATTACACTGAGCGCCGTTTTGCCCTCATGGAACAAACCCTGCAACAATATGCGGACAGCGTGTGTGCTGTCATCATAGAACCTTTGGTACAATGCGCGGGCAATATGCGCATGTACGATCCTATTTATTTAAAACTGTTGCGTGCAGCGTGTGACAAATACAATGTGCATTTAATTGCCGATGAAATCGCCGTCGGTTTTGGCCGCACCGGTACATTATTTGCCTGCGAACAAGCCGCCATCAGCCCTGATTTTATGTGCTTGTCGAAAGGCTTGACTGGTGGTTATTTGCCGTTGTCGGCGGTGTTGACCACTGATACCATCTACCAGGCGTTTTACGATGATTACCACAAGCTAACCGCATTCTTGCATTCGCACAGCTACACGGGCAATGCCTTAGCGTGTCGGGCAGCCTTGGCGACCATAGGCATTTTTCAGCAACAGGCTATTATTGCCAACAACCAACAACTGGCGAACAGCATGGCGCAAGCTGCACAACGTTTTAACGACCATCCCCACGTTGCCGAAGTGCGGCAAACCGGCATGATACTGGCTATAGAAATGGTTAAAAATAAACTCAGCAAAGAGCCGTATCCCTGGCAAGAACGGCGCGGCGTTAAAGTCTATCACTATGCCTTGTCACAAGGCGTTTTACTGCGGCCACTCGGTAATGTTATTTACTTTATGCCGCCATATATCATTACTGAAGCGCAGTTATTCCACATTGCCGACATCGCCTGGCAAGCTATCAACTTTGCGGTGCAAGACTAATGCGTGTTTCCAGATTATATACACAGGTAACGCTGACTAGCGGTAAAGTCATAGCGCTGGATGACGAAGCCAGCCATTACATCAGAACCGTATTGCGCTTAAGAAAAGACACCGACCTTATCCTGTTTAACGGCAATGGCTGCGAATATTGTTGCCGCGTAGCCGATGTCACCCGCAAAGCCGTCATGATTGCGATAGGCGAACGGATAGACCGTAGCGTTGAGTCGCCGTTAACCGTCACCTTGGGTTTAAGCATTTCCCGTGGTGATCGCATGGATATGTCGGTACAAAAAGCGGTCGAACTGGGTGTTAACGTGATTACACCGTTATTGACCGAGCGCTGTGTGGTGCAATTGACCGATGATAAAAAACTGCAACGCTTGGCGCATTGGCAAAAAATTGTTCAACATGCCGCCGAACAAAGCGGTCGAACCTGTCTGCCGCCTTTAAACCCGATACAGAAACTAGATAACTGGCTGACCTCTCAAAACGGCTTAAAAGTATTTCTTGATCCTTATGCGACAACATCTCTGTCAGGGTTACAACCTGAAGCCCAGCATGTGACCTTACTCGCTGGGCCAGAAGGTGGTTTTTCTAGTGCAGAGCGTGACATTGCAAAAGCTGCCGGTTTTATCCCCGTGCGTTTAGGCGCACGCATACTGCGTACAGAAACCGCATCGTTAGCCGCATTAGCCGCCGTACAAATGTTATGGGGAGATTTTGGCCGGTGAGACGCTATCTTTATGCGCTAGTGCCTTTATTGGTATTATTGGCGGCTATTTCTCTGGCTTGCATAGTGGGTTATTTCGCTGTACAAGGCATTGATACGGATGTGCAGCTACGCAAAATTATCAGAAAATCGACGCAAGGGTTTTTGCTGCTCAGCATTATTCCCGCGATGTTTTACCTCAAGCTCAGCAAACAGGAACTGGGGTTTGCCGAAAGCGCCGTATTTATAAAGCAACTGCTGCAAGGCTTTGCATTGGGCTTTTTGACGCTGATGCCGGTGTTTGTTATGCTGAGTCTGCTGGGTATCAATGTTATCGATACATCGCAGCCCTGGACATGGGATTGGATCGCTAAAAAGCTGATTATTGAGCTGTTGCTGGCACTGCTCGTGTCATTGTTTGAAGAACCGATTTTTCGGGGAATACTTCTGGCGGGATTAAAACGCAAGCTACCGGTTATGGCCGCTGTTTTTATCACTGCATTTTATTATGCCATCCTGCATTTTTTAGACAGCAAAACGCAAATACCCAAGCAAAATCTGGATGTATTCAGTGGTTTTCAACTGCTTGGTGAGGCGCTGATTAATGTGTTGAATCCCGACATTCTATCGGCGTTTTCTTCGCTTTTTCTGGTTGGTATTTTTTTAGGGTTGCTGAGAACGCACGTACCCGCCAGTTTGGGTTTGTGCATAGGCTGTCACACCTGTTGGGTGTGGCAAATAAAAATGAACAAGACCCTGTTTAACACCGATTATCATTCAGCTTACGCTTATTTGGTCAGTAGTTATGATGGCGTTATTGGGCCTTTAGTCACCGTGTGGTTATCTGTTGCGATTGCGGTGTATATGTCGTATCGTTGGATTTCTTTAGCGGCCGCAAAGGGTTAATCTGATTTTTTACGGGCTTCGTCAACAATAGCCCCAGCGGGAAATGCTTTAATAAACGCATCAATCACCGCACGTAAAATTTTGCGTTGCGGTACGGGCAAACTCAAATACACTTCAATCGTCTCCCTTTCCTGATAGTCCAGGGCTTCATCCCACTGTTTCCGTTTGGCGCGGATCGACAACGCCGCCTCTTCACCAAAGCGCAAGGCGTGCGGTTCAACTTTCAGCCAGTCCGCCAATACCTGCAATTTATCCTGTGAAGGAATCGCCTCGCCGCGCAGCCAGCGCGATACCGCCTGAAACGTTACCGAGCGCCCCCAATAACGGCTATTAAAGCCTTTTTCCAGCACGCCAGGACGGCGCCTCATAACCGGCGGCCTGCATGGCGTTGCGTAATCGTTCTGCGAATTCAAGTTTTTCATTCATGAACAGGAAGTTAAATTTTTATAGCAACATTATTCAACTTCTTGTTGTATTATTTGTTCAATTTTTAATTGAACTTTTGGTTTAACCGCTTTGGTTTGCCATCATCAGGATGAATACATGGCCAAAAGCCTGCTCGAACAACTCCCCGAAATCGTCGCCAAGGGGCGGCAAGTCGCTGAAAAAATACTGGAAAATCTGGAAGGTCGTCATCGTGTTGG
>NZ_FUKJ01000392.1 GCF_900163745.1 Crenothrix polyspora | reverse complement strand
ACGGCTATCGCGGACTAAAAATCTTCACTACGCTAACGCTACGTTTCCAAGATTTTCAGCGTAGGTTGGTGTGTGGGTTATGTTTAAACAAACAAAAAACCCCGTGCCAGCCAAGCCAGCACGGGGTTTTTAGGTTAAAACGTTAAAAACTTTTAGATAAAGGATGACGCATCGAAATTGGTGATATTTGATCCGGTAATTTCAATGACAAAATCGGTGGCAGTAAACGTACCACTTTTATCGAGATCGACAGCAAGAAATTTATCACCATCTGCCACACCACCACCACCGGTGCCAACAGTAACCACCGCCGCAGAAATATCACCTGCTATAGCGGTATTAAAGCCATTACCGCCACCTACATTGAGTAAACTATTCATGTTTGCGATAAATGTTGCCCCAGAAACATTGCCGGTAACCTCGCCATTTACATTGGCAACTACTACTGTCAAGTCAATCTGGTCGTTAATATCTTCATTCAGTACTAGATCAAGGTATAAATCAATGCCTGCAACTGAAGTTGCGGCAGATGTATCAGCTACGCCCGCTGCAAACACGATAGTATCTTGCTCACCGGTACCGGCAGCACCCGGAGTCATATCACCAGTTGTTACCGTATCTTGGCCGGTACCGCCGGTGATAGTGTCGTTGCCTGCCTCGCCGTTAATCGTATCAAGACCACCATTACCAATAAACTTGTCGTCACCAGCGCCACCGGCCATTGAATTATTTCCGATATTGCCAGTTATGGTGTTGGCTGACGCGTTACCCGTTGCTCCAATATTAGCTGTGCCAGTCAGGGTGATTTTTTCTACACCCGTATCTACACCAGCGTTGCCACCTGTAGCAAGGTCAAAGGTTACGCTGCTTTGAATAAGATCGGCTGTGCCACCAGTATCTGTTACTGTATCAGCCGTATCGGAGCCAGTAGTATCAGTATCCTCATTATCAACAATATAAGTATCACTGCCCAACCCGCCCTGCATGTCATCTGCATTTGAGCCGCCGTTTAGTATATTGACAGCGGCGTTGCCCGTTAAAATGTTTGGCTGCGCATTGCCCGTAGCATTGACAGAACCTGTCCCAGTCAAGGTCAGATTTTCAATATTAGTTGCGGCTGTGGCCGTCAATGCATAAGACACACTACTTTCTACACGATCAGTACCATCCCCGCCAGCTTCACTGGCCACATCACCCGTACTGTCCACTGTATAAACATCATTGCCTCGGCCACCGATCATAATGTCGTTACCCGTGCCGCCGACCAGTGTGTCATTACCTTGCAAACCGTATATGAAGTCATTGCCCGCACCGCCGGTTAGTGTGTTAGCACCGCTATTGCCTTTAATAAGGTTTGCCGAAGCGTTGCCTGTTGCATCTATAGCGGAAATACCTGTTAGCGTAATGTTTTCGATGTTAGGAGTTGAAGTCATATTAACAGTTAGATTACTTATGACGGTATCTGTACCCGCAGAAGTCGCTTCGGTAATAACATCCAGTGCATTTCTTTTAATGTAAGTATCATTGCCCATTCCACCGACTAATGTATCAAAGCTTGAGGAATTAGTGCCGCCATCCAAAATATCATTGCCCGCGCCGCCATCAATGGTGTTTAACGCGTTATTGCCAGTCAGCGTGTTATTTTTGACGTTGCCGGTAATATTGACAGCGCCAGCGGCATTATCGAGGGTGACATTTTCAATATACGCCACACCTACGATAGATGCCGTAGTGACTGTGCGGTTAGTAGTAGTTACGGCACCTGTTGCCGCAGTATCTTCCTGGCCCGCAGTAGTTGAAAGATCAATATTGCCAACAATATGGGAAACAATAGTATCTACACCACCTGTATCGCTATAAGTTAGAACTGTTCCAGTTCCTGCTCTACCTTCAACAATCTTATCGCCAGTACCCAAAATATAGGTATCATTACCTTCCATGCCTTTTAGTTTGTCGGCCTGGCTAGATTGTGAACCATCCAGAATATTGGCTAAAATGTTGCCGGTTAGGATAGCGCCTGCAGGCGCTGCCAATTCATCACCTGTGGCAACAATATTTTCCACTTCGCTAGGCAGCGTGTAATTTACACTGGAAAAAACCGTGTCAGTGCCTTCGTTAGCGTATTCAATGATGACATCAAAGCCAGTGGTATTGTTAACGATATAACGGTCATCACCTGCGCCGCCCTGCATAATGTCGATACCATCAGCGGTGTAGGCTATTGCCGCAATGCCGCCACTGATAATATCGTCACTAGATGTACCCAATAAATAATCATCAGTAGTCGCAGTGCCAAAAACGTCAGCTGTAGTGCCAAGTTCTGATTTAGAAATATTCTTAGGAATAAGAGCCATAAAAAATCCTCGTGTTAGTGTGTGCCAGTATTGGCGGAGTTACGTTTATAAAATTAATGTAAGCGTCATTCAAAGTTATACAAAGCATATTGCGTGCCAGCTTTTTTATTAATAGTTTGGTTGCTTTGCAGGCATCTATATCCGTGGGTATTGGCTAGTAAGGCAGAGCTGTAGTAGGCTGCTTTTTGATGGGATGGGGATTTCTAATACCTGAAAAGCGAGCAATTATGTCACTTTGTGACAAAAATTGTCAGTGGGGTGGGGTGCTAGAAAATTGGCCGTGAGCTAGATTTTTACGGGTATGATAAAATTTCACTGTGTGCATTTGAAATGGCAGATTTTCGTGACAATTGAAGTTGTAGTTGATACCAATGTTCTAGTCGCCGGATTAATCAGCGGGAAAGGGCCAAATCGAGAAATTCTCCGTCGATGTCTTCAAGGTGATTTACTACCGTTTGTTGGCAATGCGCTTTACCTTGAATATCAGGATTTACTGAATCGGGAAAAAATACAGCATTTATGTAAACAGACTTCTGTATCTTTAATAGAGTTTTTAGATGGCTTTGCACAAGTCTGTATAGCTGTTGATGCACACTACCTGTGGCGACCCAATTTGAAAGACGAAGGTAACAACTCATTACCCACAGGAAAAATCGTAAAAATAAAGTTACAATATCCTCATGATGGA
>NZ_FUKJ01000103.1 GCF_900163745.1 Crenothrix polyspora | reverse complement strand
TATCCTCATTGAACCGATGCTTCTTTCATGATGGTATGTTTATTGTTGGAAATCACCTTATCTCTCATGCGTTACAGGCATAAATATCTACAAAGCCATATCGGATTTAAAGCCTGTTGTTACTCAAGTTTAATCCGCTGCCCTTGCGCAGAAGACTGCAACGTCGCAACCAGAATCTTGCAATTGTCTTTGGCATCTTGCAAAGATAACGCTGGTGCTTTGCCGTTTAATACACAATCGCTAAAATGCTCAATTTCCAGCGTGAAATGATTTTCTGCGGGCATGCGTTCTTCAGCTTGTCTGCCATCTTCTGTCCACCAGGAAATTACTGGTACATCGCCCGGCAACTGCCAGACAACATGGCATTTTATGCCACCCTTGGTACCGGTAACTTCATATTCACAGCGTCTTGCGCGTTCAAAACTGAAATCGAAATGGGCAAATTTACCTGCACCATAATCGATAATGCCAGAGCTACCCCTATCTGCGCCGCTTTCGACATAACTGGACATAGCCGTTACTGCAATTGGTGGCTGGTCGAAAAATAGCCGTGCCGAATGGATGGCATAACAACCAATATCCCACAATGCGCCGCCGCCGTTTTCAATGCTTTCAGTTAATCGGTACATACGTGCTGGCCGCATCATAAACGAATAACTGGCGCGTACCGTGCGTATCTCGCCAATTAAACCAACGCGTATCAAATCCAAAACCCGTTTATGCTGCGAATGAAAGCGGTACATAAAACCTTCCATCACAGTAACATTGTATTGCTTGGCAGCAGCTTCAATCGCATCAATATCCGCAACCGAAAGCGCCATCGGTTTTTCACATAAGACATGCTTGCCCTTTGCTATAGCTCGCAAAGTCCATTCGGCATGTTCGTGATTGGCGAGCGGTAGGTAAACAGCATCTACATTAGGATCATCCAGTAAGGCATCAAGATTATCGTAAGTGCGAACATTTTGGGACTGCTGGGAATATTTAGCCACAGTTTCAGCAGCCGCACCTGGCCGTCTACTGGCGATAGCCACTAATTCGGCATTATTGGCTTCAACAATGGCGGGTAATAGACGCTCGTTAACACGCGCTGCACCCAAAATACCCCACCGTAATTTTTTATCTTGATTCATGGCTGTACCCGCTCCCATTTAAGATTGGTATCAATATAACTATTTCGTGTTTTTCATGCTTTTCGTGGACAATCTTAGTAGAGACGCAAAATCTTACGTCTCTACCCTACGTTCACGCGATCAATTAACCCGCAACCCAGCAATCGCACCGGCATCAGGACTTAACAACCAAATATCTTGTCCACCAGGCCCAGCCGCTAACACCATGCCTTCAGAGATACCAAAGCGCATTTTTCTCGGTGCTAAATTGGCAATCACCAAGGTCAACTTACCCTCCAAATCGGCGGGTTCATAAGCGGAACGGATGCCGGATAAGATATTGCGTGTTTCATCACCAATATCTACCGTCAATTGCAATAACTTGTCGGAACCTTCAACATAATCCGCCTTAACAATCTTAGCAATGCGTAAATCAAGTTTGGCAAAGTCGCTAAACTCTATGGTCGGTGCTATCGGTTCAAACTGTTTTTCAATGACAGGCGCAACAGCCGCGTGTTTATCGACCGTTTTTTCCAGATTTTCTTTGGAATCTTCGATAATAGCGGCAACTTTATCAGTATCAACGCGGGTCATTAAGGGCACGAAATCATTGAGCGTATGATTCAACAACGGCTGCGCATCGGATGCCCAACCCGTTATGGGTGAATTCAAAAACAATTCAGCACCTTGCGCCAACTTTGGCGTAACCGGTTTCAAGTAAATCATCAACAACCGAAACAGATTAATGCCCATCGTGCAGACATCCTGCAATTCCGCATCCCTGCCCTCTTCTTTGGCGATTAACCAAGGTTTTTTCTCATCAATATACTGATTGGCTTTATCGGCCAGCGCCATGATCTCGCGCATAGCCTTACCGAATTCGCGGGCTTCGTAAAATTCGGCGATTTGTGTGTTGGCGTTAATAAAATCCTGGAATAAGGCCGGTTCGGAACAAGTTGTCGACAACACATTAGCAAAGCGTTTATTGATAAAACCACTGCACCGGCTGGCAATATTGACCACTTTGCCAACTAAATCGGAATTGACCCGTTGGCTGAAATCGTCGAAATTAAGATCAATGTCATCCACGCCAGCACTCAGCTTGGCAGCGAAATAATAGCGTAAATATTCGGGATTTAGATGATCAAGATAAGTACGCGCCTTGATAAACGTACCGCGCGACTTGGACATTTTCTCGCCATTCACCGTCAAAAATCCATGCGCAAAAACCGCGCTGGGTGTTCTAAATTCTGCACCCTGTAACATTGCCGGCCAAAATAAGGCATGAAAATAGATAATGTCTTTGCCGATAAAATGGTACAACTCGGCATCACTGTCTTTCGCCCAGAAGGCATCAAAATTTAGTCCTTGTTTATCACACAGGTTTTTAAAGCTGGCCATGTAACCAATCGGCGCATCCAGCCATACGTAAAAATATTTGCCGGGCGCATCGGGGATTTCAAAGCCAAAATACGGCGCATCGCGGGAAATATCCCATTGCTGCAAGCCGCCATCCAGCCATTCACCCATTTTGTTACGTACTTCAGGCTGTAAATGACCAGTCGCGGTCGTCCAATCCTTGAGCATATCGGTAAAATCGGCCAGATTGAAAAAGTAATGTACCGAATCTTTTTCAACAGGTTTTGCACCTGAAATGGCGGAGACCGCATTTTTCAATTCAGTCGGCGAATAAGTCGCACCGCACACTTCACAACCATCACCGTATTGATCCAGCGCCCCGCACTTGGGACATTCGCCTTTAATAAAACGATCTGACAAAAACATGTTTTTAACAGGATCGTAAGCTTGGGTAATGGTGCGTGAACTGATGTGGCCTGCATCCCGCAAACGTTTGTAGATTAACGAAGAGAAGTCTTTGTTTTCTACCGAATGGGTGCTGTGGTAATTGTCGAACGCCACATCAAAGGCGGTGAAGTCGGCCAGATGGTCTTTGCCAACCTGGGCGATGAGCTCTTCTGGACAAATGCCTAAGCTATCCGCCTTTAACATGATGGGGGTGCCGTGGGTATCATCAGCACAGACAAAGTAGCATTCATGGCCGCGTTGTTTTTGGAAGCGTACCCAGATGTCGGTCTGGATGTATTCGACCAAATGGCCGAGATGGATGGGGCCATTGGCGTAAGGTAAGGCGCTGGTGACGAGAATTTTTCTGTTGGACATAATGACTATTGGCAATAAAAAATGCGGCTATTATGGCATAGACGGCATAGTACTGGCTTTAAACAAGTGCTAGAAATGCACTGGTGTGGTTTTGATTTGAGACTATCGACCTATTAAAAACACACCAGTGCATTTCTTAACGGCAAGCAAACTACCTTGTTGACCAAGCTGAAGCTTTACAGCAAGCGGTTGATGCCTTGGAAACCGCCCTATCCATCTATATGTAAGCTGGCGGTTTATAGTGAGATGATGGCGCAAGGTATCCGCAAGGCGGAGTT
>NZ_FUKJ01000189.1 GCF_900163745.1 Crenothrix polyspora | reverse complement strand
CCGTTAGCACCGATTAAACCAATCTTGTCACCGCGTTGAATCAGGGTGGAAAAGTTTTTAATAATGGGGCGATTAGCATAGCCAAAGCAAATATCTTTTACTTCGATCACTTTCTTGCCTGAATTCTCGCCTTTGTCCAATGCCAGTTTAGTCGTACCCTGAAGCCCGCGACGTTGCGAACGTTCCTTACGCAAGGCTTCCAAGGCTCTCACGCGGCCTTCGTTACGGGTGCGCCGCGCTTTAACGCCTTGGCGTATCCATACTTCTTCATCGGCCAGTTTTTTGTCAAATTCGGCATTTTGGTTGGCTTCATCTTCCAGTGCGGCGGCTTTACGGACTAAATAATCATCGTAAGTGCCATGCCAGGACACCAAATTGCCACGATCCAAATCCACAATACGAGTAGCCAGTTTTTGTAAAAAGAACCGGTCATGAGTCACAAACAACACTGCGCCCTGAAAATTAAGTACCTGCTCTTCCAGCCAGGTGATGGTTTCAAAATCCAGATGGTTGGTCGGCTCATCGAGCAGTAACACTTCGGGTTCTATAACCAATGCCCTTGCCAAGGCTACCCGGCGCTTCCAACCGCCCGACAAATCATCAATTTTCAATTCGCCAGGCAGTTCCAGACGGCTTAAGGTTGACTCAACGCGCTGCTGAAAATGCCAGCCGTTATGGGCTTCCAGTTTATGCTGTAAATCGCCTAATTCATCCAACGCTTTGCTATCATCGTAATCCATCGTCATGGTCAGTGCGTGATAACGGGTAATCCATGAACCCAGTTCGCCTAAGCCGCCGGCAACGGCATCATAAATGGTGGTGTTGTCTTCAAACGTGGGCGCTTGTTCCAGCCATGCCAATCTTAATTCGGGTTGCCGCCAGATTTCGCCGTGGTCGGCCAATACTTCACCGGCAATAATTTTCATTAAGGTGGATTTCCCTTCACCATTGCGACCTAATAAGCCTACTCTTTCACCGGCATCCAATTGGAAATTTGCATTTTTTAATAAGGCGTTCAATCCATAAGCGATGGAAATATTGTTTAAGCGTAGCAAAGGCATAGAGATTTCTTCAGGTGAGGGTAAGAGTAATGAGACGGCTATTATATCGGACAATGACTGAGCGTCTGAACGGAAATTCTGCAAGCGGTGTCGTTAAGCATTTTTAGAAATTTTTTATTTGGTTCATTATCCATTCAGGTTTGGCTTGGTAAGCTATGTCCATGAAAAATAATAAGTCGTATTTTTCAGCTAATTTTTGAGTATCGGCTAAAATTTACATACTATTATTTTGTTTTAATGCGGTATTTTAAGGAGGTCAACCCCAATAACGCTGTCTTTGGTTTATAAATCTAATAACTAATTTTATTGCGACCGTACATTATGTTGTCGCTGTTACATTACTGAGGAATATATTATGCAAAACAAAAAACTGTTGATGATTTCAATGTTGTTGGTTTCGGGTTCAGTATTTGCTGATCAAACTCTTTTGGAAGGCGCTGCGGCAGCTGGCCAAGCCATGAATAAAGTAGAAGCCGCGAAAGAGGTTGTGGCAAATCCTGCCGATGCGGCGACAAGTGTTATTAAAGAAAAAGTGACTACCACTATACAACAAGCCGTACCGGCGGTTGAAGCGCCAAAAACAGATGCCGCTCCTGCAACAGGTAGCGTGACCAAAGAAGTCGTAAAAACAAAAGAAGCCATAACAACTCAGGAAAGTGAGTCTACGACAGTAACGCCCGCTCCCGCAGCCGTCGCGACCGAGCACAGCAAAGCTAAAAAAGCGGTTGGCAAAAAACATCGCAAACGTCATCATTAATTCCGAGTTATCGGGCTGACACGCAGAAAACACGGAACACATTGGTCATTAAAATGTTATGTATTGCCTAAGCTGTTAGGTGATGTTGTAATATGGACGGCTGATGTGTTTCGTGGTTTGTGTGTTCAGTTCTTGAGATTGTCATCATTTACTGTTGTATTCCTCGCTGTCCTTACGTTCCCTTAAAAAGCCTATCCGTTTATCGCTGTCAATGCAGTTATAAGCCTCATTAACACCCTTATTTTTGTGGTGCGTTCTTTATGTCTGTCAAAAAATACCCTCTATGCTTTATTTTACTACTGTGTACTTTATCCGCGATAACGCTGTCAGCAGCGACTTCCGCTAATGCTGCCATCACGCCCAAGCCTCGGATTGTGGGCGGTCAACCCTCTGTTTTCGGCCAATGGCCGTGGATGATCGCTTTGGTTAAGAATAAGGGTTTGGACAATAGCCAAGGACTATTTTGCGGGGGTAGCTTAATCAGTCTAACCTGGGTGTTGACTGCCGCGCATTGTGTTAAAAAAGAAACACCAGGCACTATTCATGCGCTTGCTCATGTGCTCGATCTTAAGAATGATAAAGGCCAAAACCTGGCGATTAAGCGCATATTGATTCATCCTAAATACAATATAGATACACGCAGCAATGATATTGCCTTGGTGCAGTTACAAAAACCGGTGAGTTCTGCGAAAATTTTGCCTTTGTATACGGGCGCTTCGTTATTGGTTAATGTGAATGCTACTATTGTTGGCTGGGGGGCGTTATCCGAAAATGATGCTAATTTCGGGCGATACCCTGAGACATTGTACGATGTCACGCTCCCTGTTATTTCTAACAGTTTATGCAAAAAAGCATACGAGGCAGGAGCAATAACCGACACTATGCTTTGTGCTGGTTTTAATGATGCCAGTAGCGATACCTGTAGTGGTGATAGCGGTGGGCCATTGGTCATTAAGCTGAACAATCAGTGGCGGTTGGCGGGTATCACCAGTTGGGGGATTGGGTGCGCTAAACCAGGCTACTACGGCGTTTATACGCGAGTGTCCAAGTACATTGGTTATATCAGCACTGTTATGAAAACCAATTTTGTAGCCATTGCTGATGTTAATAAGGATAAGAAGGTCAATACGCTGGATAAAAACAAGAAAGACAGTGACTTGAAAGCTGTTTTTCAAACCTGGGTAAAACAATGTTGGCAGGCGAAATTACCTTGTGCTGATGTGAACGCTAATGGCATCATCAATCAAAGTGATTATCAAATCCAAAACAAGCTAATTAGTGATGCTTTTAAATACTGGCTCGCGGTTTATTGGCAGCCTGAAGTAAAATGAGTATCTGGATTGGCTAGCTTGTTATCGTGCTGTAAACAGCCCTCATCAGCACACGGATGCACTTCAACGGTAATATGCGCCAAATAGTGTTTGCCGCCTTGTAGATTAAACTGCGTTAATAAGGCTTTGTAATATTCGGGCGTTTTGGGTGTGTGTGACACTATCGAAAGAATCACCGCAAAATGTCCGGGACTAACGCGCCAGATATGCAGGTCGGCAATACGATTGTCGGCATCCGCCTCAATAGTCTCCTGGATTGCGGCTTTGTAACGCAGCGCAATGCTTTCATCCAGTAATATGGGGCTGGTGTCTTTAACAAGGTTATAGGCCCAGCGACTGATAATCAAAGCACCAACAATACCCATGACCGGATCCAATGTGTTCCAGCCATAATACTTTCCAGCAACCAGGGCCACGATGGCCAATACCGACGTTAAGGCATCGGCGAGTATATGTAAATAAGCCGCTTTGAGATTATGATCGTGGTCATGCTCGTGACCGTGTTCAAATTCGTCTTCGATAATATCGTCATGGGCATGAAGATGATTTTTGAGTAGGAAAGCACACAGCACATTGATGCACAAACCAAATACAGCAACTGCAATCGCCTCATCAAAATGAATGACACGAGGGCTTAATAAGCGCTCGGCGGATTCGGCCAGCATCATTAACGCCACCACGCCCAAAGCCACCGAGCTGGCAAATCCCCCTAAAACACCGACTTTGCCCACACCGAAGGCAAAGGTATGGTCGTGTGCGTGTTGCCTTGAATAACGGTAGGCAAATAGCGTAATCATAAACGCGGCAACATGGGTTGCCATGTGCCAGCCATCCGCTAGTAAGGCAATAGAACTAAATAGAACTCCCGCAGCTATTTCCACCAACATGGTGAAAAATGTCAGCAACAAAACTAGCTGGGTGCGTCGTTCACCTTTTTTGTTAATGACCACAAAGTTATGCGGGTGTTGCAAGCGATTAAGCGTGTCGTCGTGCATATAAAACCATGATTCTGGTGCGGATCAGTGCAGACTGAATGCGCAGTTAATGCGGGGAAGGGTAATACTGAAAAATAGTAACTACTCAGCTGTCCAAAAGATATGGCAAAATGTTTTTATCTGTCCACGGAAAACACAAAAGACACAAAAAGTTTCCGGTAATAATTCTTTTTGCGACAAAATATCCGTACTTTTCGGCATCCTTCATTTTGTGCGTAAAAATAGTGAACAATTCAAATCGGCAAAAACCTTTATACAGATTGGTTTATATATTTAACCCGTATTCAATCATTGCGTTATGAAACTTTAATAGAAAGGCATGCCCACAAAATTGGCATGATTCTTTCGCAAACTGTTCACTACTTTTGAAGGTGCCTACTTTTCCGTGTTTTTTGTGCTTTCCGTGGACTTTTTTAACATCTATCGAGTATTACGAAAAATATATTATTTAGCCGGTGTTGTGCTAAAGCGGGGCAAAAACTCTTCGTAACCGGCTTTTGCCATGTCTGCTACAGGAATAAATTTGAGCGCTGCGGAATTAATGCAATAGCGTAAACCGGTTGGCTGAGGCCCGTCATTAAAGACATGTCCCAAGTGCGAGTTCCCGTAGCGGCTGCGCAATTCGGTACGTGGAAAAATCAAGTGAAAATCTTTTTTCTCGGTAATATTGTTCGTTACCAATGGCCTCATAAAGCTGGGCCAGCCCGTGCCGGAATCGTACTTGTCTTGAGACGAGAATAAGGGTTCACCGCTGGCGACATCCACATAAATACCCGCTC
>NZ_FUKJ01000320.1 GCF_900163745.1 Crenothrix polyspora | reverse complement strand
AATAATGTACAGCTTTTTTACCTAGAGTTGGGATTTTTTAAAGTAGGGGTCTGAATTTTTACTACAGAGCCGCTCGCCTGCAACGCAATGTTGGGCTTTAGTTTTACGCTAGTTAACACCGTTTTGAATCAGTGGTAGTCCAGATTTTATTGCTAAAAAGACTATCACAATTATTCCTAAAACAATCACTGCCAATGTTCCTTGGGCTTTATATTTACCGAGTGATAATCCTTCCTTCTGAGATTTAATTTCTTGTTTTAAATCAGTTTCTGCTTCAACCTGAAACATACTTTGTTTAGAGTTTCGAACATCAGAAGATTGGCTCATTTCACCTTTTTTTGATTTTGCATTTTCAATTTTTTGTGATGACTTAGACATTTTGAAACCATTCTGTTGAGTATATTGATTGATTGTTTGATTCAAATTACCTAACACAAAAACATCTTTAATAGATTGATCTAGTTTAGTATTCTCTAATTCTTTATCATTCTCATTTGTCAATGGATTTATGCTATTTTCTACTATTGCATCTATTTCTTTAAGTTCATCTATTATAGAAATAGGTTCATCCAAATCAAAGCAATAAAAACCATCTTTACAGTAAGTCTTTAAAAAATTTAAAATTTCAAAATTACATATATTCCATAATTCACAATACATACTGTTAATTATGTCGTAATTTGGATGATTTTCATAATTTTCTACATCCCATTTATCATAATTCAATTCAACAGTATAATTGATTGCGTCGTAATAATTTCCTAAAACAGAAATATTACTTTTATTTAAATTCTCATATTTCAAAATCTCAGCAATCAAATTTTTAAAACTATCCTCAAAATTAAAGTAAGGCATAGTTTTTAGTTTGCCTTTGAGAATTAGCTCAAAATTATGTAGAGCTTTATTTATGGAACTTGTAATATCTTTAATTGGTCGCTCTTCCATTTTTTCGCTATCGTCTTTTTATCAAGCTTAATCTAACAAAGAGGAAACCCAACGAGTTATTATCTAGGTATAGGCTGCTTATACTCTTTTCAATCAAGGTGGTTTTTCTAAACGGATAACATGCAAATGTGCAAAAAAACAGTTTCTGAATAATATCAGATGATTGCCCTGTTGTCATGAGCAAGAGAGGGAGGATGAATTTTTAGCAGGTTGGCTCAAGTGCTTGAACCAACCTTCACAAAGCAGGGTACTTTGTAGGGGAGACTGGTGTTTTCCCTTACAAGAGTGTGGTTTTTTGATTTAAGGAGTTAAACCCTGGCCAACAATAATAACTTTTAAAGCGTTAGTGCCGCCTTCTACGCCGGTTAAATCACCCTTGGTGATGATAAATTTATCACCGTCTTTTGCCAGACCCCATTTACGTAATTCTTTTACGATATCCCGATTGACTTCGGCATGATCGTTATGTTCATTTAACGTAAAATGGATAGGGAAAACACCACGGTATAATGTCACTTTACCTAAAGTTTTTTCACGGCCGCTCATGGCAAAAATAGGAATGCCGGAGCTGATTCTGGACATCCATAACGGGGTTGAGCCAGATTCCGTTAACGCAACAATGCCTTTGATTTTAGTATGGTTCGCCATGTACATGGCAGACATGGCAATGGCTTCGTCATCACGTTCAAACTGGATATTGATGCGGTGATCAGATTCACGCACGCTGCGTTGCTTTTCCGCTTCTATACAAATGCGGTGCATGGCTTCAACCGCTTTAACAGGGTATTTGCCAGATGCTGTTTCGGCAGACAGCATGATGGCATCGGTACCGTCATAAACCGCATTGGCGACATCAAACACTTCCGCGCGTGTTGGAATCGGGTTTTCAATCATCGATTCCATCATTTGTGTGGCGGTAATCGCAACACGATTAAGTTCGCGCGTACGTTTAATCAGCATTTTTTGTACGGCAGGCAAGTTGGCATCGCCGATTTCAACACCCAAATCGCCACGCGCTACCATCACAGCATCAGAGGCGAGGATGATTTCGTCCATCACGTCTGGCACTATCGCTTCCGCACGTTCAACTTTAGAAACAATACCGGCATAACAGCCTTCAGCAACCAGTAAGCGGCGTGCTTCATTCAAGTCTTCTGCGCAACGTGGAAAAGACACGGCCACATAATCGCACTGCATCACCGCGATAGTCTTGATATCTTCCTTGTCCTTATCCGTTAAGGCAGCAGCGGATAGTCCGCCACCCATCAAGTTAATGCCTTTGTTGTTAGATAAATCGCCACCGACAACGACAGTACAGTTAACACGCATATTGACGACATTAACCACATCCAGAACAATACGGCCATCATCCAGTAACAAACGGCTACCGGGTACAACTTCCATTGCCAAAGGCTCGTAAGTAATACCGACTTGGGTATTATCGCCAGCTTTGGGGTCGAAGTTAATATCCAGGGCAAAATCCTGGCCTTCTTCCAATTGTACTTTGGTATTGGTAAAACGTGCGATACGAATTTTAGGGCCTTGCAAGTCGGCCAGAATACCTACGCGTCTTCCTGTTTTTTGGCAAAGCTCACGCAGCGTTTGAGCTCTGTTGATATGATCTTGCGCAGAGCCATGAGAGAAGTTCATGCGGACAACATCGACACCGGCTTCAATTAAGCCTTCAAGAACCCCAGGCTTGTCTGTCGCAGGTCCCAATGTTGCTAAAATTTTGGTTCTTCTTAACATTAGGCTATTGAATCCTTATTTGGCGTTGACTAAAGCAACAGTGGTGTCCAGCATACGGTTTGAGAAACCCCATTCGTTATCGTACCAGGACAAAACTTTGACGAAATTACCACCGGTAACTTTGGTTAATGCAGATTCGTAGATTGAAGAATGCGGGTTGTGGTTGAAGTCCACTGACACCAGTGGCTCATCGTTCACAGCCAAAATACCTTTCAAAGAACCTGCCGCCGCTGCTCTTAACACGGTGTCGATTTCTTCTTTAGTGGTGTTGCGCGAGGCCTGGAAGCACAAATCAACAACCGATACGTTGATGGTCGGTACGCGCATGGCGAAACCGTCCAGTTTGCCAGCCATTTCAGGCAACACCAAACCTACCGCTGCGGCTGCACCGGTTTTGGTTGGAATCATGGATTGTGTGGCAGAACGGGCACGCAGCAAGTCGCTGTGATAAACGTCGGTCAACACCTGGTCATTGGTGTATGAGTGGATTGTGGTCATCAAACCGTGATCAACACCGATAGCATCCATCAAAGGTTTAACTAGAGGCGCTAAGCAGTTGGTGGTGCAAGAAGCGTTAGAAATAACGGTATCCGAGGCTTTTAAGGTGTTGTGGTTAACACCGAAAACAATGGTCGCATCCACATCGTTGCCGCCAGGTGCAGAGATAATGACTTTTTTCGCGCCAGCAGCAATGTGTGCGGAGGCTTTGGCTTTGCTGGTGAAGAAACCGGTACATTCATGAACGACATCGATGCCTAATTCAGCCCAAGGTAGTTTAGAAGGATCTCTTTCGGCAAAAACGCGGATTCTGTCGCCGTTAATAATGATGTAATCGCCGTCAACGCTGACTTCAAATGGGAATTTGCCATGTACGGTGTCGTATTTGGTCAAGTGTGCATTGGTTTTGGAATCGCCCAAGTCGTTAATAGCGACGACTTGAATTTCATTGGTGCGACCAGATTCGTACAGCGCACGCATGATATTTCGGCCGATACGTCCATAACCGTTAATTGCAACTTTAATTGGCATTGAGTGTCTCCTGAGGGTGATGAATTGAAAACGTATGAAAGATGGGTGAAAATACCCGGAAAGCCTCAGAGTATACCAAAATTTGTAGTCTTTCGTCTACGTGGTGGAAGGGCTTATTGTAATTTGTCAATATGACAACGTAATTAAATCAACTTGATTGAAGTGACAGTGCTTGCTTCAGTTACAGGGTATACAACAGCATTGGGTAGGCGGCAGTAAACTCAAACGTCAGCGTCCAATTGTCGATAAGCGCCACGATAATACAACAGCGGCTCACCGGTTCGGCTGATGGCTTCCATGACTTCGCCAATGATAATCCAGTGTGTGCCCGCAGCAACTTTCTCAACTACTTTACATTCCAGTGACATGATGCTGTCGCTAAGCATTGGCGTGCCAAACTTGCCTATTTCCCAGACGGTGTTTGCAAAGCGCTCCTCTTGGCTACTGCCACCTGAAAAGTTATTGGAATCGGCTTGTTGACCGGCGTTTAAAACATTGACAGCGAATGCACCGCTAACATCAATATTTTCACCAGTATCGGCGGATTGGTTAATACAGACTAAGATTTGTGGCGGCTGTGCAGAGACACTGGAAAATGCCGTAACTGTCATGCCGCGCACGCCGTGTTTTTCCGACTGTGTAGTGACTATGGCGACACCACTGACCCACAGTTGTAAGGCCTTCTTAAAATTATCTGCGCTCACAGGCATGAATGACTCCCTGATATGTGTGTTTTAAGTTCATCTTTCGCTTATGAACAATGGCGGCTTTTTGGAAAGTTTTGCTTATTTTAGCACTATAAGCCTATGGGGCATTCAGTTCTTTGTTTTTGTGGTCTACAGTTAACTTAAGGATGATCTATTGGGATTGTATATTTTTCAACTAAAAATATGTAAGTATTTATTTTTTTACATACTATGTTTTTTTGTACATACCTGTATATTTTTTTTATTTTTAGCGTAAAATTAATTTATATTTTTGACATGAGAGGGCAGGGGTTTGTTATGTTACTACAGCAGGATATCAGTAATTTGGAATGCAACTCTATAAGGAAAAACTGGATCAGCACATTGGCGCTGGTTATTGGTTTACCGATTTTACCGGGTAAGGCAGTGTTAGCAGCGGTAAATTTACCGCCCACTGCAACATCGGCAACAGTAACTACGAAAGAAGACACCAAGCTCTCAATCAAGCTGGTCGGTGCTGATCCCGAAAAGAAACGTCTGCTCTACACCCTTGTAACCCAGCCAGCGCAAGGTGCGGTTACTTTATCGGGCACTACAGCTACTTACCGGCCTGCCGTCAATTACAACAATACCGCAGAGGCTCCCGATAGCTTCACCTTTAAAGTCAACGACGGCGTGTTGGATTCCGAGCCGGCGACTGTTAAAGTTGTGGTGACACCCGTCAATGACAAGCCGGTGGCACAAAATAGCAGTGTGCCTGCCAGCAAAAACCTGGCCACAGATATTACGCTAGTAGGTACAGACGCTGATCTTGATCCTCTGACCTATGTCCCTGCCAGCAAAAGTAAGATGGGCGGCACTGTTAAGCTAAAAGGCAACAATATTGTCACTTATACCCCAAAATACAATTTTGTCGGTGCTGACAGCTTTACCTTTAAGGTTAACGATCCTGGCAAGCTGGTGTCGCCCTTGGCAACGGTCAACATCAATGTCGTCAACAACACCGCGCCAATTGCCAATGCCGGCAGTGATCAGCAAGTCGGCGAAGG
>NZ_FUKJ01000190.1 GCF_900163745.1 Crenothrix polyspora | reverse complement strand
TGTAAATATGTGGCGTTACAGTTTAAATAATTTTTTTGTTCAGAGGGTGCGGAATGTCGGCTAGCGGTCAGCACATCCACCGTCACATTGAGCAAGCGTGCCACCTTAACCTGAATTTTGGCAATATCCATCAATGTGGTTTCCGGTGTGGGATCGACCAGCAAATCCAGGTCGCTGTCATCGGTGTCATTGCCATGCAACACAGAACCGAACACCCGCACGTTGTTGACGCGATGGCTCAGGGCAATTTCACGGATGGCATCGCGGTGGATTTGCAAGGCTACAGAAGGACGCATAGCGGTTTACCTGTAAAGTGGATTTTGTAAATAATAACATGGTAGGCGGCACTGGTTTATAGCAACGTAAGTCAGGTTGGGGCTTTTACCCTCAATATTTTGCCTATTGTGAAGCTATTACTCGATGTTCAAGTTTTTAAGTTTAGAAAAATGCCAAGAAACCGAGTAAGCTAATCAGTGATAGGATTCAACGTATTTCAGCACTATGTTGATGTCCGAACCGGCACAGTTTATAAAAGTCTACGTAACTGATTTAGGCGCAGTTTTAGGGAAGCTAAAATCCAATGCCAAGCTGACGGAAATACAAAGTAACTGGTTAGGAATGTGTTTGACGGGGATATTGCTGACAAACAGCCTGTGTTGGGCTAAGTTCCAACGTGCGTGCTTGGGCGCATATAAAATTGCCGCATTTTCGTTTGATGGTGTGATTGGTGCGTTTGCCATTACGCAAGACGTTATTATCATAATGCTAGGTTTGGCTATTGGCGCGATGTTTGTGCGGAGTTTGACGGTGTATCTGGTACGCCAAGGCACACTGGATGAATATGTATTTTTGGAACACGGTGCGCATTATGCCATCGGCGTGCTGGCTGGATTGATGTTAATCAGTATGCGTATTCATGTACCTGAGATTATTACTGGTTTGACTGGGGCGATATTGATTGGTTTGTCGGTGTTTTCTTCTATTCGTTATAAAAAGGCGACAGAATAGAATCACTGTAATATTTGGTGTAATTCGATCTTAAACAAGCCTAATTACACCTTGCCGAGTTGAACTATGATATGCTCTGTATATACACAATAACGGAGCAGAAATGTATTTTGAATGGGATGAAGCTAAAAATAAGCTGCTTGATACCAACCGAGGCGTTTGTTTTGAAGACGTATTAATAGCGATTAGTGAAAAGAGGTTGCTCGATGTTTTACCACATCATAATCTTGCCAAATATCCTAACCAGAAGCTTTTTATTATTCAAATACGCGACTATGTTTATTACGTTCCTTTTATAGAAAATGAAGTCAGTATTTTTTTAAAAAATATAATTCCAAGTCGCAAGTATCAGAAAAAATATTCAGGAAGTACCAAGCATGACAACTAAACTTTCGGCAGAAGAAATAGCGATTATTGATTACGTTGAAGGCAGCCAGCCCACAAGTATTGATAACGTGGAAAATGAAAAAAATCGCTATACACAAATAGCCTGCGCTCAAATAAGTAAGAAAAAAGCTATTAGCATCAGGCTATTAGAAAGCGATATTGAGCGACTTAAGGCCAAATCTTTTAGCCAGGGTTTGCCGTACCAAACCCTGATTAGTTCACTTGTTCATCAATATGCCAATGGCAAAATAAAACTTGATATTTAAGCTGATATTCATGTGGCTGAGATTGTAACCTGTTTAACGGGTGCAATATTGATTGGTTTGTCGGTGCTTTCTTCCATCCGCTATAGAAACGCAGCCGAATAGTTTTTTACGGTTGGATAGTTTGCCGCTAAATAGGGCTAAGGGTTGCCCTATTAGCGGCGGTTTAGTGACAATGTTGAGTTGGCCAAAGGAGGCCGATATCAAATGTCGATTCTCACACTAAGTAATATTGAAAAACTATTGTAATGGGAATAGCGTCTCCAGCTTATTTGTTCCCTGAAGAGGTACTTGGCCTTGTTGAATGGGGAATTCAGCTGTGCCGCCTGTCAGAAGGGAGCGAGGTTTAATCTCACGAGCAAGAAGTGCGAGGTCGGCTTTGGTGATCGGGGTATGCGGCACATTACATTTTCCAATCCTTTGCAAAAGGGCATTGCCAAATACGTGAAAAGGACTTGCCCATCCACTGTCGCGCCATTCAACCCAATGCCCAGCTCCAATAGTTGTAGATTTGCCTGTGGTTACAATGTCAAAAGAGATTCCGTCATTTCCTACGCCATTGGCATAATTGCCCAACAGTTTAACTTCATCACCTTCCTGCTGGTAATATCCATTCCAATTTGGATATGAAGTGGAATACCATTTTCCTTTAATGTGAGTTTGACCGGCTGCGGGGAGAGTATACGGTGTAAAGCATATACGTTGGGTGGCCCATTGGTTGTGATTCACTGAGTCATCATCATGGAAGGTGATTGTCCACAAATTCCCATTGTCATAGACATTGGGATCATGCCTTGGATAAGCATGAGATAAATGGGTGGCTACCAATAATGAAATTGCAGCAAATAATTTATTTTTAATCATTTCGAACGCTCCTAAATTAAAGTTCAAAGAACTGTGATAAGCCTCGTGATTTGGAATTAGGTATTAATGAATAATTTAACGCCGAAGCTGTGATAAATAACCCCCCAAGGCTGGCTTTTTGGACTAGCTTGATTGGTAATCGTTCAGTCTCTCCTGTGAAAAAGAGGGAGGTGAATACTTACCTTGTGTGTTGTTGTCGATAGTTTGGCCAGTTTCTTTGATAATGCCGATGAAGGTGAAGAAGCCATTGCCGTCATTAAAAAAGCCGGTGTTATGAGCTTTCAACCAATTGTTAGCGGCTTTCTACAAACACAATGCAAGTATTACTTTATCTGTCATTGCTTATGTGGCTCGCGTTCGCCGTCCTTTTTGAACAACTACTTTATCTTGCTCAATAATTTTTCGAAACACCTCACTGGCCGTGACCCAATCGACCACATCAACACGAATCGATAAATTAGATTCATCAAACGCTTCTTTAAAGGCTGCCATTTTTGTTAAGGATAGAGGCTGCTGGGTGATGATAGCCAAATCAAGATCAGAGTAAGCTTTAGCCGTACCTTTTACCCGCGAACCAAACGCCCAAACTGGATATTCGGGCACATGCTTTTTTAACACAAGGTTGACTTCATACCAATCCTGGGCAGTTAGGTCAATTTTTGGTAGGTTGCTTTTTAAGCTCACGTTGACTGGCTTTTGTCGATCAAACGTTGATACAGATACTTTGCCTCGGCTAAAAAATCAGGGGCAATATGATATACAGCGTCGGCTTTGTTGCCGTTATAGGTGTGACTGCTATTGCTACGCGCATGACGGTAATCTCGCCATACCAACCAGTCAGAACGCAGCAAGCCTTTTTCATTGCCGATACGAATAATGTTTTGAAACGTGCTTAAATCAATTTCTTCCGGATTTGCAGCGGTTTCTTCCAGGTAGCGTTTTAGCATTTTATGGCTCAGTTCATAAGTAAACTCAAAACACTGTATAACGGAATTACGGAATTGCTCAAATAAATCATTATCATTATTGGCCATTTCTGAGGTAGCGTAAGCAAGGCTTTTTTCCAATTGGCCTATAGCACTTGCCAGTGGTGAAAAATCAAGGTTCATAAAAATGCTCAATTCATGTGGGGCTGTTGTTAATAGGCTATAGTGCCTTATTGTAAGGTGTTTAATTCCTCAGTAACATATATGGGATAGCGCCACACCCATTAGATTGTTACCGGCTTGACGGGTGCAATATTGATTGGTTTGTCGGTGTTTTCATCCATCCGTTATAGAAAAGCGACAGAGTAGTTTTTTCGAGAGGAATGCCGCTAATTGAGCTGTTTATTACCCCGTTAGCGGCTTTATAGTGATTGAGCAACAACCGAAATTTAGGCATCTTTGTTTTAATCGGCCGACCCACACGGGCTAAGAGCAGGAAATATACTGATGCGGGTGGTCGTAGAAATATACCCATGAAAGACGCGCATTAACGTTAGATATAGGAATAGCTGGAGTACCTGGCGTTGTCTTTGGATCGAGATCGTTTACGCCCGTGACAAACCAGTCACTCCAAAAACCAGGCTTACTTAGGCTGGGAAACCACTTGATCTTGTAAGCAATTATATCTCTCCCATATACTGTCCTATCGAGGTTTCTATTTAACCCTCCGGTGTTCCATGTAGCACTAAAAGTAGCAGCGACCGGTGCGGTATCGGTCCCTGTCTGGGTGCAGACCTGTTGGGTTGCCGTATTAGTAATGGTGGCGTTCGCGAACATGGGTGCAGCTAGCAACAATGCAGTAGTAACAATTTTTCTTTTCATTTCAATATCCTTAGATTATTACGGATTAAGTAATTGATTTACTCCCATCTTAGCGATAAATCGTCCACTTTTAAAAAGCCCTTTAACCAAGAATTGGCGTGACATACAACCATTTCAAAAGTGCGCGGTTTCAAAGTAGGATGGGAGTAAAAACAAATTGACGATTTTTAATACTGATAGAGCTTGAGTACAAAGTCAGCACCAATAGCGCCACCGCCACCAACTGGGCCACCTGCCCACCAAACATCTACTTGGTACATTCCAGCGAGATAAGGTTTATGTCCGATGTTTTGATAGAAGTTCGCCGAGAGCATATCCACATCATGTTCTGCGGACATGGCTACAGCAGGACTATAAATACCGTAAGGTGTTTCATAGTGGCCAACCATGTGTATGGGTGACCCTAGAAGGCCGGATGCACTGAAGCGGGATAAAGTTACTTGAAACATCGTCAGTGACGAATAGCTAGAACCGTAACTTGTTGCGCCGCCTACCATCGCACTTAGATGTGCATTCAAACAGCCGCTACTCAGCTTAAGCTTTGTACTGAGTACGGGGGTTTTGTCATACCGGCCTCCTTCGCCCCCACCTCCAATGCTGATCCAGTTATACGAAGTGGTTTTTACGCCTTCAAAAGCCACATCATTCACTGAGCGCACCGATCCGGTGCAAGGCTTATGTACAACAGCAGCAGGGGCTGCTTGTCCCGTTGGTGGCTGCGATGGGACATCGAAAAAACTTCCGAACTCCTCTTCTGCGTAAGATATATTTGATATTATTGAGCTAACAGACAGCATCACGACACCAAGTGTTGTTTTTGCAATATTACGATTGATTAACATAAAAAACTCCATTATGAAAGCTTTAACGTAAGGCTAACTAAGAGCGGCTCACGAAAGCTTGAAAATGAACAAAGCGCCAAATGCTCGCGCTCTGGTTGAGCGTAATGCCAATGTCATTGAAGAAAAAACAGCTAAGTTGACATACACGCCCTATAGACTTCCAGAAATTAAATTTCCAATTTCAGGTTTAAAAACCTTTAAAATCAGCATTTATATATACAATATCTGGAGATTATTTATCTGAAAGTGTATAAAGACTATGCTATATGTAACAATTTTTCAATGTTTAAATAGTGTGAATATTTCACACACTTTACGGCATAAAAAGTGCTGAAAATAAACCAAATCCATTGTTAACAGCTACAATAATTGACTTATCACCAACGAGTCATAGACAATGCACGGTTTAGCTGGAAGTAACGCTTTATTTCTCGCATGATTAACCGCGATCCCCATCCCAATACATTGATTTCAGTTTCCAACCTATCATTTTCGCGCGGCAACAAAAAAATATTTGACGATATTTCTTTGGCGTTTGAACGCGGCAAAATTACTGCCATTATGGGTCCCAGTGGCACAGGCAAAACCACCCTGTTAAAAATAATCGGTGGCCAGCTGTTTCCTGAACAGGGTTCTGTGCTGGTTGATGGCCAAAATGTCCACCAGTTGCGCCGTGCCGATTTGTACACCCTGCGTAAACGCATGGGTATGCTGTTTCAAAGCGGCGCGTTGCTGACTGATATGAATGTCTTTGATAACGTCGCCTTTCCCCTGCGTGAACACACCAAACTCACTGAATCCATGATCCGCACGCTGGTGTTGATGAAGTTGGAAGCAGTAGGCTTAAGAGGTGCATATAACCTGATGGCTAACGAATTGTCCGGCGGCATGGCCAGACGGGTTGCCTTGGCCAGAGCCATCGTTCTTGATCCGATGATGATTATGTACGACGAGCCGTTTACCGGCCAAGATCCTATCTCGATGGGTGTATTAGTGCATCTCATCAAAGCTTTGAACAAAACTTTGGGGCTGACCAGTATTGTCGTCTCTCATGATGTCCATGAAACTGCCGCGATTGCCGATTACATTTATGTTATTTCCGAAGGCAAAGTTGTCGGACAAGGGTCGCCTGAGGAAATTCGGCGGTCTGATTCCGAGTGGGTGCAGCAATTTATGACTGGTGCTGCCGATGGTCCTGTGCATTTTCATTATCCGGCCAAAGATTATGTGGACGATTTATTGTCGTCAGGGAAACGTTATTAATGGACTGTTATCAACATGATTGAGTTGTTAGCCCATTTGGGTAAAAGCACGCGTGCCAGTTTTAGTAAATTGGGGCGAGCGACCTTTTTTCTGTTGCAATGTCTTGCTGGTATCGGCAGCGTGTTGCCGCGTCCACGGCTGTTGCTGAACCAGCTTTACTCGGTCGGTGTATTATCTTTTTTGATTATCAGTATTTCCGGCTTATTTGTCGGTATGGTACTGGGTTTGCAGGGCTTTTATATTCTGTCCGACTTTGGGGCAGAAGAAACCCTGGGCGTAATGGTGGCGGCTTCTTTGGTCAGGGAATTAGGCCCCGTGGTGTCTGCCTTGTTATTTGCAGGGCGGGCCGGTTCTGCATTAACGGCCGAAATTGGTTTAATGAAAGCTACCGAGCAGCTATCTGGTATGGAGATGATGGCGGTTGATCCGATTAAACGTATTATTTCCCCGCGTTTTTTGGCAGGTTTCCTGTCTATGCCTTTACTGACCGCGTTGTTCAGCGTAATCGGCATTATCGGTGGCCAAATTGTCGGTTCAGGTTTGCTGGGTGTTGATGAGGGTGGGTATTGGTCACAAATGCAGGCTAAACTGGATTTTCATGATGACATTATCAATGGCGTAATCAAAAGTGTGGTATTTGGTTTTATCACCAGCTGGATAGCGTTGTTTGAAGGTTATGATGCCGTGCCAACTTCTGAAGGTATCAGCCGCGCGACCACGCGCACCGTGGTTAATTCTGCTTTTAGTATATTAGGTCTGGATTTTATTCTGACCGCACTCATGTTTGGAGATGATTGATATGCAGCACACGTCTACTCAGGACACGCTCGTTGGTCTGTTTGTTGCCGCCGGTATTGCCGGGTTGTTTTTTCTGGCTTTAAAAGTCAGTAACTTGAGTTCTTTGACAGAAAAAGACAGTTACACGCTAATTGCGCGTTTTGAAAACTCCGGTGGCTTGAAAGTAAAATCACCGGTTTCGGCGGCGGGTGTTAAAATAGGGCAGGTTAGCTCGATCAGTCTCGACACCAAGACTTACGAATCCGTCGTTAAGATGAGCATAAATTCGCAATACAATGCGATTCCTAATGACACTACCGCCAGCGTATTTACCGCCGGGTTATTAGGCGAACAATATGTCAGTCTTGAACCAGGTGGTTCTGAAGAGTTTTTGAAGAATAATGAAGCGATTGAGATCACGCAATCGGCGATTATTCTCGAAAAAGCCATTGGTCAGTTTTTATTTAAATCCGCAGAAGAAAAGAAGTGAGTTCACTGACAATTGTCAATCAGGGCGCTGGGCATTTTGTGGTGGAAGGTGACCTCACTTTCGCAGCGATCAGTGCGCACACACAAAAGCTGTTTGCATTTTTAAGCTTGTCAAAACAGATTACCATTGATCTTGCCCAGGTGTCTTCAGCAGATAGCGCCGGTCTTGCCTTGCTCATCGAATGGAAAAAAATTACCCGCACGCAAAAAAGTCAGCTGGTATTAAAAAATATTCCCGAACAATTACTCATGCTTGCCGGACTCAGCGGTTTTGATCTTACAAGTCATTTTACAATTCAGCCTGATTAGCCGTGTGGCTGATCGCAGGTTTAAATCAAGTACTCTAACGGTCTACGTATGGATAAATTAATTATTACTGGTGGCGCACAACTTTCTGGGGAGCTGCGTATATCGGGTGCCAAGAATGCCGCGTTACCTATTTTGGCCGCTACCTTGCTGTCAGAAGCGCCGGTCAGTGTCGGTAACGTACCACATTTGCATGACATCACCACCACGCTGGAATTGTTGGGGCGTATGGGTGTCCATCTGCTGGTCGATGAAAAAATGAACATCGAAGTCGATAGCAGCAAAATCACCAGTTTTGTCGCACCTTATGAGCTGGTTAAAACCATGCGGGCTTCCATTTTGGTGTTAGGGCCTTTATTGGCGCGGTTTGGCGAGGCACATGTGTCTTTGCCGGGTGGCTGCGCTATCGGCACACGCCCTGTTGACATTCATCTGAATGGCTTGATTAAAATGGGTGCCGATATTACTGTGGAAAACGGTTTTATTCACGCCAAAGCCAAGCGATTGAAGGGTTGTCGCTTAGTGCTGGAGCAGGTTACCGTAACCGGTACAGAAAATCTGTTAATGGCGGCAGCGTTGGCGGAAGGCACCACGATTATGGAAAATGCCGCGAAAGAACCTGAAGTCAGCGATTTGGCGCATTTTCTGAATAAAATGGGCGCAAAAATTACCGGTATCGGCACTGATGTATTGGTGATCGAAGGTGTCGAAAAATTGGGTGTAGAAAGTATACATTACGATATTTTGCCTGACCGCATCGAAACCGGAACCTATCTGTGTGCCGCTGCGATTACCGGCGGTAAGGTTAAACTTAAAAATACCCGCCCTGATATTTTGGATGCGGTATTGGATAAACTGGTAGAAGCCGGTGCAGACATTGCTACCGGTGAAGACTGGATTAGCCTGGATATGCACGGCAAAAGGCCGAAAGCGGTGTCTTTGCGCACGGCACCGTATCCCGCGTTTCCAACTGATATGCAGGCACAGTTTATTGCCATGAATACCATTGCCGAAGGTGTCGGCGTGGTCATAGAGACTATTTTTGAAAATCGTTTTATGCACGTACAGGAATTGCAGCGCATGGGTGCTGATATTCGCCTGGAATCCAATACTGCTATTTGTACAGGCACTAAAAAACTCACCGGTGCGCCGGTTATGGCGACCGATTTAAGAGCCTCTGCCAGTCTGGTTATTGCAGGTTTGGTTGCCGAAGGTGATACCTTGGTGGATCGTATTTATCATATTGATCGCGGTTATGACCATATCGAAGAAAAACTAACCCAATTGGGCGCGACCATCCGTCGTGTGCCGCACTAAGGGGGGCGTTATGTTGACGATTGCAGTCTCCAAAGGTCGAATTTACGAAGAGGCGCTGCCGTTATTGGCAGAAGTTGGCATTGCGCCGATTGATGATCCAAAAACCTGCCGCAAATTAATTTTGCGCACCACGCGTGATGATGTGCAATTGGTCATTATCCGCGCCACCGATGTACCTACGTTTGTGGAATATGGCGCGGCAGATTTAGGCATTGCCGGTAAAGATGTATTGCTGGAACATGGCGCGGAGAGTCTTTACGAGCCACTGGATTTAAATATCGCCCGTTGCCGGTTGATGACAGCGGCGCATAAGAATGCACCCGTGCCACAGGGGCGTATTCGGGTGGCGACAAAATACGTAAAAATTGCCCAGAAGTATTTTGCCAGCCAAGGTATACAGGCGGAAATTATCAAACTTTATGGATCTATGGAGCTTGCGCCGTTAGTGGGTCTTGCTGATTGCATCGTCGATTTGGTTGATACCGGCAATACCTTAAGGGCGAACGATCTGGAACCGCGTGAGCATATTATGGACATCAGCTCTCGCCTGGTAGTTAACAAGGCGGCCATGAAAATGAAAAACCAGGCGATTGCGACCTTGCTTGAGCAACTTGAAAACAACATGGCGCAAAGAGGTAGTTAGGTTTTCTGAATATTTGAAAGAGATTTTTCTTGATGGACTTTGAATGGAATTCGCAAAAAGCCGATATTAACCTTAAGAAACATGATGTTTCTTTTCAAGAAGCTTCAGCTGTATTTGGAGATTATTTATCGTTCACCTATCCTGATTCAGAGCATTCAATTCAGGAAAAACGATACATCATTATTGGTCTTTCCAGCAAAAATAGAGTATTAGTCATCTCTCATACCTATCGTGGTGAAACGATCAGAATCATCAGTGCTCGACAGGCAACTAAACGAGAAAGAGACTTCTATGAATCCAGAAAATGATAATGAATTAAATGATGAGCTTCTTGACGAATATGACTTTGCTAAGATGGATAACGGCGTTCGTGGGAAATATGCCCAACAATATCATGAGGGTGTAAAGCTTATTATGCTTGAGGCTGATGTGGCAAAAGTGTTTCCCGATGCGAAATCGGTTAATGAAGCACTCAGAGCGTTAGCAAAAATTATTCTACAACATCAAAAAACTGCCTGACAGGCAATGAGCTTAAATGTTATGTCTTTAAATATCACCAAACTCGATACCGCATCGGCGGATTTTCAACAACAGTTAAAATCCCTGTTGGCCTGGGACGAAAGCGACGACCTGGAAATTCAACACCGTGTTTTGGATATTATTGCCGATGTGCGTAAGCGCGGTGATGCCGCCGTTATTGATTGCACCAATCATTTTGACAAGCGTAGCGTTAGCTCGGCACTGGATTTAGAGTTACCCAAAGAAGCACTTTTATCTGCCTGGCAAAGTTTGCCGGTTGATCAGGCTCAGGCTTTGCAAGTCGCAGCAGACCGTATTCGTGCTTATGCCGAACACCAAAAGCTGCAACCGTGGCAATTTACCGAAGCAGACGGTACGGTACTGGGTCAAAAGATCACCCCTTTGGAGCGTGTTGGTCTTTATGTGCCGGGTGGCAAAGCGGCGTATCCATCATCGGTGTTGATGAACGCGATTCCGGCTAAAGTGGCCGGTGTGGGTGAATTAATCATGGTCGTGCCTACGCCGCGTGGCGAAACCAACGCGCTGGTATTGGCAGCCGCTTATCTTGCCGGTGTTGACCGTGTATTCACCATCGGCGGCGCACAAGCGATAGCGGCATTGGCTTATGGTACCGACACTATTCCGGCAGTTGCCAAGATAGTCGGGCCTGGTAATATTTATGTGGCGACGGCTAAAAAGCTGGTGTTCGGCCAAGTCGGTATTGACATGATCGCAGGGCCATCAGAAATATTAATTATTTGCGATGGCAAGACTAATCCTGACTGGATTGCAATGGACTTGTTCTCGCAAGCTGAGCATGATGAAAATGCCCAGGCTATTTTAATCAGCGATGATGCCGATTATTTACTGGCCGTTGAACAAAGTATTCATACATTACTGCCAACAATGGAACGCGCCGATATTATCAAAACCTCGCTCACGACGCGTGGCGCATTCATTAAGGTTGCAAATTTGATGGAGGCTGCCGAAGTTGCCAGCAATATAGCGCCAGAGCATCTGGAGTTATCGGTTGAAGATCCTGAAGCCTTGTGCCAACACATACGTCATGCCGGTGCTATTTTTATGGGGCGTTATACCGCCGAAGCCTTGGGCGATTATTGTGCAGGGCCTAACCACGTTTTGCCGACATCCAGCACAGCGCGTTATTCCTCGCCGCTGGGTGTGTATGATTTTCAAAAGCGTACCAGCCTGATTAATTGTTCGCCAGCCGGTGCAGATAATCTTGGCAAAATAGCTTCTGTATTAGCGCGTGGCGAGAGCCTGACTGCCCATGCGCGTTCTGCAGAATACAGAATCAAATAAATTTTTACGCGCGTCCGTTTGGAAGAAAGCTGTCCACGGAAGACACAAAAGACACGGAAAAAGTATGTGTTCACCTCCCCCTTTGAAAAAGGGGGATTGAGGGGGATTTATTTTAAAAATCTCCCCCTAACCCCTCTTTTTCAAAGAGGGGGACTGAACGGTTACCGGAAAAAAGCCTGAGTAGTTGGTTTGCGGGCGAGGCAAAAGGAAATTTATTTAAAATTCTTCTTTGGACTCTCTTTTAACCCTCAAGAATACAAGTCAAATAGGGGAGCTGAACGTGAATCATTTTGTGTCTTTTGTGCCGCTTCGCTTAAAAGCGCCTACTTTTGGTTTCTGTGGACAACATAAATCATTTATCAAATAAGCTTCAGTATATTTTAACTTATGTCCCAAGACACCTTAATCACTACCCTTTTTCGCCAAGAAGTTCTGGCCATGTCGAGTTATCACGTTGCCGATGCGCAAGGTTTGATTAAACTGGATGCTATGGAAAATCCATATAGCTGGCCTGAAGACCTTAAACAACAATGGCTGGAAGCTTTAAGAGACTGCCCGTTAAACCGCTACCCGGACCCGGAAGCACAGCAGCTGAAGCACACCATTCGGCAGTTAAATCATATTGATGCAGCGTTTGAGATATTGCTGGGTAATGGTTCGGATGAAATTATTCAGCTGTTGTTAATGGCGTTGCCTACTGGGGCGAGTGTGTTAAGCCCTGCGCCGGGTTTTGTTATGTACAAACAGCTTAGCGATTGCTTGGGACTCAATTACATTGGTGTTCCCCTGCTAGCCGATAGCCTTGAGCTGGATTTGCCCGCGATGCTGGCGGCTATAGCGCAGCATCAGCCATCGGTGATATTCATTGCCTATCCCAATAATCCTACCGGCAATTTGTTCAGTGAAACCGCTATTAAAGATATTACCCGCGCCGCTAAAGGCTTAGTGATTATTGATGAAGCTTATGCCCCGTTCGCCAATGCCAGCTATATTGATCAAATAGGTCAGTACTCTAATCTGATGGTTATGCGTACTGTTTCTAAGCTTGGATTGGCAGGTTTGCGGCTTGGCTATTTGGTCGGTAGTCCGACTATTATCGAACAACTCAATAAAATTCGTTTGCCGTATAACATCAATATTCTGACGCAGATCAGTGTAAATTTTGCGCTCAGTAACAGTGCAGTGTTTGATCTACAAACCCAGGCTATTTGTGCTGATCGGGCGTTCATGCTTGAACAGCTCAATGGGCTGGGCGGTATTACTGCCTATCCGAGCAAGGCCAATTTTATTTTGTTTAAAACTCCCAAAAATCGGGCAAATGATATTTTTGCATCGATAAAACAACAAGGCGTGTTAATTAAAAACATGAATCCACAAGGCGGTTTGTTGGCGGATTGCTTGCGGGTTACGGTGGGTAAGCCTGAAGAGAATGCTTTATTTTTAGAGGCGTTAAAGAATAGCTTGGCGTTATAAAGGCAATAAGCTACAAAATTCTTGCGCCGCTCTTTCTGGATTTTTGGCTATCCTCCATCTAAGCTGGAGCAGGTAAGGTTAATTCGTTCGTGGTGAATTTATCGAACTTGTGTAAATAGCCGACGTAACTACTCAGATGTCCAAAAGATAGGGTACAACGTTTTTATTTATCCACGGAAAGCACAAAAAACACGGAAAAATGTGGATGTTTTGCTGCAAAAAAAAATATTACCGAAAACATTTTGTGTTTTCCGTGGACTTTTTTTAACATCTAATGAGTTTACTAGCCGACTCGGAATCCTAGCCAAGCTCACGAAGATATTGTTTTATCAAACGTGGAGAAAGTTTGGATAAACGCATTGTATTTCACAGTGAACCCTTGCGTTTCTGATCCAGAAATTCTCTACCAGTATTCAGCTCATCATTAATTTTCTTAACGATTTCCTTTAATTTACCTTGCTCATCTGTTACGGTTTTGACAATTACCGCACTATCGGTATTGGCTTCTTTAACCAGACAATCGTCATAGGCGCTGGCTGTTTTCTGCCATGCGTTAATGGCTTTAACGCTAGCGTTGTAAGCGTCGGCATTACTGGTATCAATAAAGGGTGCTTCTTCACGACTACCGCAGCTACTGGGTACCCATACGCCTTGCTTAAGTACACCGGCTGTTGTCGAAGCCGCGCCAAGTAATAGTATATTTGTTGCTATAAAGCGTTTTAACATGCGTGTACCCCGTTATTACAATTGCCAAAGTATAGCCAGTGCGGACGATAACACCAATTAACCAGGAAAGATGACATCGAACTGCTTCATGAACCCTGCAATGTTAGATCTATCCACGGCTTTAGTCGACAAATACAAGTCGCTAGGTTTTAAGCCGCGTTCTTGCAGCGATTCCTGTTCGACATAAAGGTTTTTGACATCATAAATCTCTAATGCCCTGAATATCGCCGCCGTGTCTTTCATGGCCAGTTTTTCAGGATGCTGGTTATTTTTCAGTTGAAACACGCCATCATCTAGTAACAGCAAACTTACCTGCTGATCAAATGCGGCTGCCGTTAACACAATATCCAGTATTTCCTGAACATGGTTGCCGCTGTGTGCCGGTTTTCGCAATACAAAAAGGTAGCTTTTCATGGCCATCAACCGAAGACAATAAAGCGATCGGCTTCGAGCGTTGCCTCAATAAGCTGCCCTAAGCCGGAAATGCGAAAACCGTCCGCCACGTCATTATCGTGTTTGCCTTGCCGAGTTGCCTCATCCGCGCTTAATAAACCGCGTCGCTGTGCGGCAGAAATACAGACCACTAAATCAATGTTATGCTGTTTGGCTAACTGACTCCATTGGCAACTAAAGTGCAATTCGTCATCTGGCGGCGTATTGTATTTAAAGGCATGATAAATACCGTCGTGATAAAAAAACACCCGAAATACTTCATGTCCCTGCGCCAATAACGCTTTAATAAACAAATAGGCACTATAGCCAGTGTTTGATTGATAAGGGCTGCTGTTAATTTGTAGCGCGAATTTCATAATAGTACAGTGAATTTAACTTGATGGTTCAGTATAGCTTTAAACGCAGTCATTCCAAAACAGATCAGATACCACCGAATTCTTGACCTAGTTTAAAATAAGGCTACCATTGCTCTAAATTGCTATCGCCCAGAAACTCTTTTCACAATCCTCTGTCTCAGTGCCATGAAATGTAAATCCCTTGTAATTCCACTGGCTTTAAGCCTGTTATTGTTTTCGCCTAGCCAGCAAGCTGTTGACATTACCAAGCTGGCATTACCCGACATGGGCGATTCATCTGGAACCCTGATTACCCCAGTTGAAGAAAAAGAATTGGGCGAGGCGTTTTTCAGGAGTCTGCATTCGCAAATTGCCATTAACCAAGAGCCGGAAATACAGCAATATATTCAAGCCATAGGCGAAAGACTGGTTGCCAGCAGTGATTTGCCCAGCAATCCCTTCCACTTTTTTGTGGTGATGGAAAACGACATCAACGCTTTTGCCGGCCCTGGCGGTTATATCGGCGTTAATTCCGGTTTAATCTTAATGACAGAAGCAGAAAGTGAACTGGCATCGGTTCTGGGGCACGAAATTGCCCACGTCACTCAACGGCATTTATACCGTTCCGCAGAAGCTGCCAAACGTATGTCCATTCCCACGATGGCTGCAACTTTGGCGGCTATCTTATTGGGTTCACAGTCCCCGCAACTTGGACAGGCGGCGCTGATCGCCATTCAGGCTGGCAGCGTACAGTTTCAGATTAATTTTACCCGCGAACATGAAGCAGAAGCCGATCGTGTCGGTATGCAAAATTTGGCCGAAGCGCACTATGATCCGCGCAGCATGCCGACGTTTTTCGAGCGTATGCAGCAATCCACCCGCTTTTATGGCCAAAATGTCCCTGAATTTTTAAGAACGCACCCCGTCACCGCATCACGTATTTCTGATACCCGTGGCAGGGCGGAGACCTATCCATATAAGCAGTACCCAGATTCGTTAGCCTATCAATTAATCAAGGCCAAAATACGCGTAGTGACAGCAACTAACCCCGCTGATGTCTACCGCTATTTTCAGAAGGGGATGTCACAAGGCACTACCGAACAACGCACCGTGGCGCGGTACGGTTTGGGTTTAATCGCGCTGAGTACGCAAAAATACAAAGATGCTGAGGCTATTTTTCAACAATTGGCCAATGATTATCCTAATCAACCCCATTATTCGGCCGCTTTAGCCCGGACTGCATTGGATGCCAAAGATTACACCACAGCACTGGCACGCTACAAAAAACTGGCTGAGCAGTTCCCTGAAAATGATGCCATTAAACTGGAATATGTGACTGCGTTACTCAAAACCGGCAATGCCGAACAAGCGCGGAAAAATCTTGGTTTACTGAGTATCCAAACGCAGAAGCTGCCACTTTACTGGCAATTATTGGCACAAGCTTATGGCGATTTAAATCAGCCTGCTGAATCGCATCGTTACATGGCCGAATATTATTATGCCAGCGGACAAATTGACGAGGCTATCTTACAAATAAAACTCGCACAACAAACAAAAGGTGTTGGATTTCAATTATCTTCTATTCTTAGTGAGCGTCTTAGCTTTTTTAACGATGAATACGAAAAAGCTAAGCGAGATCAATAAAAATCATTTCATTTAGACTGATTCGTTTTACGGGCATAATTAAATTGTGGCATATATGATTTTATTATGTATAATACACGGATTGCTGGTGTAGCTCAGTTGGTAGAGCAGCTGATTTGTAATCAGCCGGTCGCGGGTTCGAGTCCCATCTCCAGCTCCAATATAATCAAGGCCTTAGGTGCAAATCTAAGGCCTTTTTTATTGCCTAAAAAATATTAATAAGCACATAATAAGCAGTTGGTGAAAAACGCTTATTAAGTTGCACTTCAAACACCCACAAAAACGGCAACAATTGCCGTGCTGATTACTAATTATTTTCAATAAAAACTACCTGATTAGATCCCACAATCAGCACCAAAATGAATACCTCACTTTGCCCAACTACCAAATACAAAAAAGCCGGTATTTAACCGGCCTAATGTCAATTTACGCCGCAACAGCTTTCTTATCTAAAGGCTGATACTCATCATCTCCAAACAACACAACTCCATCAGGCAGCTTAAAAACAGCCTTACACAATAAACGAAATTGAATCGGTGCATCATGATTTAACCGTTCTACAGTCAGTTGAACGTTAGTCTTTTCCATAATCTGGCATAAATCACGGCTTAAATAGCGTGGACAATACCCAACTTTGATTGGCTCATCGGTTTCCAATACCAAAGCAAAACAATCATGGCTGTTTTCGTGTTCCCGTCTTAATGCCAAACGGTCACCAGTTTGCAACCGCTCAATACGTTGTAGACTGGCTGGATCGAGATAACGTAATCCGTTACTCAGAAAAAATAACTCCAGTTCCCCCTGATTGTTAGTTTCAGGATGGGAATAAACGTATAAGTCATCGGTCGCACGCTCACCACCGGAACGCGCCAACAATTGCATTGGATCGTTTTCTTTATCAGGATTCATGGCCAACCAACGCACATAATCGCGGTATTCTGGCCGTGAACTGTTCAAAATACGGTTGGCAAACAACGGAAACAATTCTTGTGAGTAGTACTTTTTATGTACATCCAACATTCTGCCTAAATATTTAAAGCGTGGTGATGCTAATGCACCACGGGTATAAGCAAACGTGTATAAATTTTTTTCATGGCTTAATTTCCCTACAGTATGCCAAAGGCGTGACTGCGGGTCTTGCCAAGCAATGTAAAGGGGATTCATGGCTTTACCTCTAGTAATCTTTTTTTGTTTAATTCCAATAACTTCATTGCAAACTCAATGGCCGTTTCACTGATTTCAGACGGCGGTATTCTGTTAAAGACATTTTGACACTGTTCGGGGCTGATGTCGCCTAATCGTTGCAGCCATACTTTTGCCGCTTTTGGTTTTTTGTCCGCAAATTGTTGAAAAGCCTCTAATGTAAACATTTTTTTCGAGTCAGTTTTTTTAAAAAAAATCTGTGAACGCGCTCTTTCTATATAGTGGCTGATATGCCGACCTTTATCTTTAGTAATCAGCATCTCTTTACGTTTGCTATCGCTTTCATTTTGTCCCATTGAAGCGGCATGATCGTAAGTTGGAGCTAGGTAAATTTTGTCATGATGTATTACACCCCAGTTCTCATCATGTCGATCTTGATTAGCAATCCAGGCATCCAAGAGCAAATATCCTAGAAACACATCAACAGCACTGTGTATAGCATCACTTGGTGGCTGCCAATCCATCGGTAGTAAAATTTCAGGGCTACTTAAGTAATTAAAAATACGCTTAAACGTATGATTTTGTAATTTAGGGCTTTGCCTTGCTGGATCAGTGCTATGAATTTCTGCCAACAATTCGTTCCCCACAACCAAACGACCATGAAGCGGAACAAATGTTTCAGAAAGAACACCTTTTTTACCCATCTGCACGGCAAATTCGTAATGGGCGTGGGGCAATCCCAATAACGCGCATAACTCACAAGCGACTATTTCAGCCCAATTTTCCCCTGTGTTTTCACGACCAATTTTGAACAAATGCTTTCCCTTATTCAAGTGTAGCCAATCTTTGGGTTTAGTCCCTTGTTGTTCCAACTGTGCGGGCGTGTTATCAGGAATTTGGATAATGGGATAAAAATCAGTCATGTGATTTTTCCGAGTAACGCTTGTTGATTACACCAATCACACCGCATTTTAAGCAATATCCAACTTAGGCAACGCATTAACAATCTTCATAGTCTCCAAGCTAACGGTAATCACCCGCTGAAACAATTCCAATGGATAACGGGCATTTTTCATGGTTTCTATTGCCCAATCGTTAGCATCGTTCACTATACCGCTGTCTTTGTGAGTGCTTACGCCTTGCCGTTCCATCACCCACTCTAGCGCGGGTTTGCCGTTTACCACGTACTCATAAGCCGCCAAGGGGATGTCTTTGATGGTGACAAGATGGTTATAAACCACGGTGGATTTGTCGGTTTTGTCGGCAAATTTCATTTTGGTGACGTAAAAATCCGCGTCTTTTAAATCGCCTAATTTGGTTTTTCCACAATCGAAGGTGACGGGATAAGGCAAAACGGTTTCGTAGTTGATGTGCCATTCGGCTAGGGCGCGGCCTGCTTTGCTGAATGCCCAAAAATCCGCTGCTTGTTTTACGCACGGTATGCGTGGTAATTCTTTGGTTAGGTTGTCGGCATAGCGGGTTTTGTAGTCTTCTGAATGCAGCAAGCCGTAGATGTAATAAAACAGGTCTTCTTTGTTGATGGTTTCGGTTGGATAGGCGGCATGAAAGTGCGCTAAACCGGCATCGGTAATGCCATCTTTAACGGTATAGCGGGGCTGGTTTGCGGCTGGCTCGAAAACATCAACGGTTTGCCCGATGTCATCGTCACCGAATAGGTCAGCTTGTTTTGTTTTTCCGTTGGGCTGTTCAGCGTTAAGCGTGGGTTCGTAGAGTTTTAATGGGAAGCATTGGCTGTTTGCTTGTAACTGAATATCGGGCAAAATATTTGTCATAACGGCAGAAAAAGCTTTAGGTGTGCCTAATCCGGTTAAGCAAATTACTCGATTTTTAGCTGATGAATTTGGAAAAATACGGGGCATTTGGTAAGGCCGATGATTAAAAGTGCTATCAAAATACAGCCACTGCTTTGAGTAAGGTCGGTAAAGACTAAAAACAATTTTTTTAGAATCGAAACTAGCTTTGTTATTTTGCTCTACTTTTGGTTTTAGACTACTTGACCATTTTATTTTTGATTCATCTGCATTAAGAAAATCATCAACATTTAGCCATTTTTCTTTAGGCAAACCGTTACACGCTGCCGCATATCTAGCAACTTCATGGTTATAAAATTCAATCATGCCACTGATATTAACGGTAAGATGCTTTTTTGAATGGTTATAAACCCAAGCGTCACGGTTTGTTTGAACACCACAGGAATAATTCTCAAAAATCACCACCGAGTTTTTATCTTTCTTATCCCCCAAACTCATAAACCCACTAAAACTATCATCACGTTGCTTAAGCCAATCACCATGCTGGTCGGGTATCACATTAAACCAACCATCAGCTGCCGTAATGCCGTTAATGCTTTTTAGGTCGCTTATTTTTTCCAGCTTTTGTGTTTGTGTTAAATAGTTGCCAATATCGTGGAGGTAGATTTTGCCATTTTCTGTCGCATTGGGATTTTTGATAAAAATGGTAATGGCAATCGGAGTGCGGGTTCCTTGACCAAAAACATTGTCTTTTTCTTTGCGGCGCATTTCGCCCGAAGTTCTGGCATTACCGCGCAAATGAAAAACATAGATACTGCTAAATTCATCGGCTAAACATTGGCGTAAACCGTCGGCGGTATTGGCTTCAATAAATCCGGCATTGGTGACAAAGCCAATAATCCCACTATCACCCACGCGATCACTTGCCCACCGAATCGCCCGAATGTAAGAATCGTACAAAGCGTTTTTGTTGGTGGCGGTGGAATTTGCGGCATAAGTTGAGCGGATTTTTTCATCTAACGATTTGTATTCCACATTGGCATTATTATCATTGGCGCTTTCTTGCCCTGCCGAATACGGCGGATTACCAATAATCACCCGAATATCCAAGGCTTTTTGCTTGGTACGCCGTGCGCTGTTGTCCACCAAAATCTGGCTAACCAAATCGTCTTTTTCATACAACTGGAAAGTGTCGGTCAAACAAATGCCATTAAAAGGCTGGTATGCACCACCCACCAATTCGTGATACACCGCCTCAATATTAATCGCGGCAATGTAATAGGCCAGCAACACAATCTCGTTGGCATGAATCTCGTTTTGGTATTTGTAGGGCAGTTGCGCGGGGCTGATTAAACCGCTTTGCAGCAAACGGGTAATAAACGTGCCGGTGCCGGTAAACGGATCAATAATATGGACATTTTCATCACCCAAAGTTTGGCCAAACTCGTTTTGTAGCGCGTCATTCACGCTATGGATAATAAAATCCACCACCTCCACCGGCGTATAAACAATGCCCAATTTTTCGGTCATACGCGGAAAGGCATTTCGGAAAAACTTATCGTACAACTCCACCACAATCTTTTGTTTGCCAGCCGCGTTGTCTATGCCTTCAGCACGCATTTTTACGCTGTCATAAAAGCGTTGCAAGGTATCGGCTTCTTTATCAAAATGATGTTCCTGCAACTTATCCAAAATGTCTTGCATGGCTATCGACATCGGATTGTGCTGGGCAAAGCTGTAATCCTGAAACAGCGCATCAAACACCGGCTTGGTAATCAAGTGCTGTGCCAGCATTTCGACAATCTCATTATCGGTAATGGCATTGTTGAGATCGTCACGCAATTCCTTGGCAAACGCATTAAAGGCGGCGATTTCTTCGGTGTTGGCGGGTGTATCTAAAATGGCCTGAATACGGGTGATATGGGTACGGGCAATTTTGGCAATGTCGTTTGCCCAATCTTCCCAATGGCCACGGTTGCCGCATTTTTTCACCACCTTGGCATAAATGGCGCGTTGGATGTCGTCCACTTCAAATTCGATTTCTTTTTGCTCAACCGTGTAAGGGGTTGGCGTTTCCCCAATGCTAAACCCACCGTTACCCGTCGGTTTAGACTTAGCTGATTTCTTGGCCTTTTTGCTGATTTTGTCGGTAATGGCGATCACTTCCATTTTGCTGGTGTCTTTACCGATTAAATCCAGCTTGTTGATCATGGCATCAAAACGGTCATCATGTGAGCGCAAGGCTTGCAACACCTGCCAGACGACTTTGTAGGTCTTGTTATCATCCAAAGCCTTATGCGGTTCCATGCCAGCTGGGATAACCACCGGCAACACGATATAACCGCGCTTTTTGCCTTCCGCCAAACGCATTACCCGACCAACGGATTGCACCACGTCAACCTGGGAATTACGCGGCGTTAAAAACAGCACGGCATCCAAGGCCGGAACATCCACGCCTTCAGATAAACAACGGACATTGCTTAGAATACGGCAGGTGTTATCCGGCGTTGCTGCCTTTAGCCAAGTGAGTTTGCTTTCTTTTTGGCTGGCATTCATGCTGCCGTCGATATGTTCGGCTTCACAATTTAAATAGGCGGCAATATCGTCCGTTTTGGCGGTATCCAGTTCCTGTTCCTGATAGGCTTCAACCACCGCCTTAAACATGTTGGCAATATTTTTAGAACTGACTTTGTGGGTTTTTGAGTTCTTGGCCGGTTCAATCACCTGACAAAACGCTACCGCGCGGCGCATGGGGTTGGCATCATCGCTTAAATCCTGCGCTGATCCTTGTTTGGATAACGCCTTCCAGCAGCCAATAATTTTGGCGGCATCATCCACTTTAAGCTGGTTGTTTTCATCTTTTAAAAGTTGTTGCAGCCTTTGGTTGATGTGGTATTCATCAATCGCCAACACGATCACCTTATAATCCACCAACAATTCCCGCTTTACAGCCTCGGAAAAGCTAATCACATACAGCTCTTGCCCAAACAGGGTTTCATCATCCATCGAACATAAGGCCACGTTGTCTTTTTCCGCGCTTGCCTTTGCCATATCGCCATAAATGCGCGGGGTAGCAGTCATGTACAGGCGTTTGGCGGCCTTGATAAAATCGCCATCGTGGACTTTAACAAACATGGATTCGTCGTCATCGCCAAAAGTAGCGCCGGTGGTACGGTGGGCTTCATCGCAGATAATCAGATCAAAATCAGCCAAATCATGGTTCTTTTGGGCTTTGCTAATCACCTCAATGGAATGGTAGGTAGAAAACACAACGTTCATGTGGCGCTGGTCGTAGCGTTTGGCCATTGCTTCTGCCAACCGTGCCGCGTTGGTGGTGGCAGGGTAACGCAACTCATGGGTGAAGGTTTGTACAATGTCATCGTCTTTTTTGCGCTTCTTACCCACGTCGCTATCCGAACACACGGCAAAACTGTGTAACGGCGTGGCAGTCTCTTGCGTCCATTCGGTTAAAGTCTGCGACAACAATGACAACGACGGCACTAAAAACAACACCCGCTTGCCTTTCCCTGCGAGTTTTTCAGC
>NZ_FUKJ01000429.1 GCF_900163745.1 Crenothrix polyspora | reverse complement strand
GCGCAAACCCAGGAAGAGCGGATTGAATTGGCAACGGCAGGCGGGCCGATGCCAGATGAAGAGGGCGTGGGTGTTGGTGCAGAGATGTTTGCCAATCGCCTGAAAAAAAATCTCAAGAAATGGCGGCAATGGGCGAAGCAAAACCATATCAGTTGCTATCGGGTTTATGATGCTGATTTACCGGAATACGCAGTAGCGGTTGATGTTTATCAAGGCGAACAAACCTGGATTAACGTGCAAGAATACGAACCGCCAAAAAGTATCGATCAACATAAAGCCGATCAGCGTTTGGCAGGTGTGATGGCGGAAATTCCTGGCGTGTTTGGCGTGAGCCGCGAAAATGTGTTCTTAAAAATACGCCGTAAGCAACGTAAAACTGACCAATACGAAAAATTCAGCGATCAAGGCCGCTTTCATGTTGTTGAAGAAGGTGGCTGCAAGTTACGGGTTAATTTTGAAGATTATTTGGATACCGGCTTATTTTTAGATCATCGTCCAATCCGATTGTTGATTCAGCAGCAGGCCAAAGATAAACGCTTTTTAAATTTGTTCGCCTATACGGGCAGTGCCACGGTTCATGCGGCTATGGGTGGCGCTAAGCAAACCACAACGGTGGATATGTCCAATACTTATTTAAATTGGGCCAAAGCTAATATGGCGTTGAATAATCAGGTAGATGAAGATCAACATCACTATATTCAGGCCGATTGCCTGGAGTGGCTGGAAACTGAAGCGCGGCAGGTTTATAAAAAACGCTATGATTTGATTTTTCTGGATCCACCGACGTTTTCTAATTCCAAACGCATGGATGATGCCTTTGATATACAGGAAAATCATGTGGAATTAATTAACAAAGCCCTGGCCTTGTTGGCGACTGGTGGCGTGTTATATTTTTCCACTAATTTTCGGCGTTTTAAATTTGATCATGCGGCATTTTCTGAATTTACGGTAACTGATATGAGTGCGGCAACGGTACCGGCTGATTTTGCCCGCAATAGCAGAATTCATTATTGCTGGAGCATAAAAAAATGACACAGAAAGCTAAAATTCTGGTTTATGGCCGTGTTCAGGGCGTGTATTTTCGGCGTTTTACCCAAAATAAAGCCAATCACTTAGGCGTGGTTGGCACTGTTAGAAATCTGCCCGATGGCGGTGTGGAAATTATTGCTCAAGCGCACAGTCCGGTGTTTGAATCATTTATTGCCTGGTGTCATAAAGGCCCGATAACGGCTCGCGTGGATCGCGTTGAAGTAACCGAACTTGCACCCGATGTGGGTTTGGTGGCGTTTGATATAATTTAACCCTATTACTCAGCCAATGGAAAAATGTATAGCTCCCGCGCTCCGCGTGGGAACGAGATAACATATCGCCCTCAGTGCGCTGGGTTACGCGATAAAGCCGTTAACCCAGCAACTGTTTTCCTAATCATTGAGAACCCAGCTAACGGACATCGATGGCCTCTTTGCCGATATTATTGGTTGCATTACTATCGTTGCTCGCTGTGACTTTTACAGTACTGATTAGACGCACAGGTTTAGCGCCGGTTCTAAGGGAGATAGCAATCGCCTTGGTGGTATTGGGTGCCAATGTCGCAAACTTACAGCTCAATAATCTGGCAGTATTGGTACATGCACTAAAACCGGTACTGACTGTAGCGCCATATACGCTTAAGCCTACCGGTATACTAATGTTTACCGAGCCGTTTTTGGCTGCGCCCATGCCGCCATTTCTCACTTCAACGCGGTAAGTAAAATTTTTGGATACATTGGTATTGATAGGGTTGAACAGAAACACAGGACGCACATCTGCGTTATTTGTGGGTGTGGGTACAGGCGTGGGTATGGGTGTGGGTGGGTTATTAGTATTTGTCATGCAGGCGGCTTTGGCGATGTTTGGTGACATCTGTTGTAAACTGCATGGAGAAAACTGGCTACTGCCATTCAAAAACGGATTCATAACGTAAGTGCCTGGCGTGCTGGCACAAGCTGACCCACTTTGGCTGTCGTGAGGTGCGCCAAAATTATGTCCCATTTCATGGGCAACCGTTAAAGCACCTGCCGTCCCTGTTCCAGTTACCTGACTTAGCCCCACGCCATAACCTTTGGAACATAACGCGCCAATGTAAGCTATACCGACTGTAGAGCCATCAATATTGCGACTGGTGAAAAGATGTGCGATACCGGGATTATTAAAGCCAGGGACGGTTGTAAAACTGGAGAACTGGTTAAGCAATGTTGTCGAGCTTGTCGAAGTCATAGCGCCATCGTTTGTTAATGCCCGGATTTCGCTGACATTGATATGAACGCCAACTTGATCTGAATAAATGCCATCGACAACATTCATCCGCGCGACAACAGCAGCTTGTGGATTGGCGCTATTCGCCTGGGTGAATTGGGCATCAGTAACAATAGCGACATCAAGCTGACGGGTCGTTGCAGGCAAGGCTTTAGCGCGTGTTTGCAGTTCCCCTACGAGTTTTTGAAATTTATGAATACTTTTGACTTTGGGGTCTAAGGCACAGGTGGCATCGGATTCGGTCTCAGAAAGCTTGTAAATAAGTGAATACGGTTGGGCGGCTACCTTTGCAAATTGTTTACCGGCAATGGCTTTAGCGACATCATCTGATCTATCGATGATATAGAGCTCCTTACCATCCCAAAATGCACCGGTGATGTGTTCACCGGCTTTATTAATTCTGGCCCACGAACCCTTTACTCCCGTTAACCGGCCTTTGTACAATCGCATCGATTTTTTAAGGCGGTTCTTTTGCGCCATTGGCAAGTTAGCAACCAGCTGATCATTGGGTTCAAGTGCCAAGTCGAATTGCTTTCCAAAAGCTTTTAACAAAACGGTAGTTGCTGCTGCCCTCTTTGCAGCGATCCGCGAATTTCCTGAAGCTCCAGGTGTGCTAAAACGGATGTTGTTAAGGGGTTCATGGTGCATAATTCTAAAATCATCACCCAGAGTGGATGGGTCTACTTCTTGAGCAAACGCAGGCCGAACAGCGATGCTGGCCAAAGAAATTGCTCCAAGCAGTGTTGAGTAGTGCCTTGTTTTATTTCTCATTATAAATATCTCTACTAAGTCAAAATTGTACCGAATTGTTTATTCGGTTGTAGGGACAATAGTTGGGAAATATTAAACAGATCTTAAATTAGAAAATGATTCTAAATATCTGGGCGCATTTCTCATTCGATGCAGGCTCAACTTCGAAAGTTAAAAGCACAGTTCGCTTTTGGGTTTTTAGACAGATTGTCGGTTGACAGCTATACGCCTTGGAGGTATGATCTATAGTTTTTCAGATAAATAACTTCCATTTTGCAAAAATAAAGTTAATTTTAATCAGTGTGTTATAGATAAATCAGTGGAAGTCTATAGCATGCTTACTGTAATCGAAACGCCGCTCTTTCAGAAGCAGTGGCCACACTACTGGACGGAAGAAGAGCGCGGATCGTTTGCCGCTTACATTTCGGCACACCCCGATGCTGGTGATGTAGTGCCTGAATCTGGCGGGTTGCGTAAGGTTCGGTGGGCACGCGAAGGATCAGGCAAGTCCAGTGGTGTTCGAGTTATCTACTTCACTCGTACTGCACGAGGCGAATTAGTCTTGCTTACTTTATACGCCAAGTCCAAAACAAACAACCTCACTGGTTCAATCCTTAAGGAGATACGCCGTGCTCTCGAAGACTAAAATCCTATCCAGCATTGAGCTTGAGGCCTATGAGGCACAACGTGATTTGGGTGCTGAGTTGCTGCACTCCATTCATGAAATGAAAACAGGCCAAGGCCGTGTCATCTACTCCGAAGCAATTGAGGCGCGTAAAAAAACGGGGCTCTCGCAATCGCAGTTCGCAACTCTATTGGGCGTTTCAGTGCGCACCTTGCAAGGCTGGGAACAAGGCCGAAAACAACCCAGCGGCGCTGCACGCACGTTGCTCGTTATTGCACAATCCAATCCGGCTGCTATTTTGGCCGTAGTAGCAAAGTAAATTTAGTGAACCAAGGTTTGTGCCGAGCACAGCTCACTACTTTGACTACTCTTCGTTTTTCGGCAAGTGATGTCCTGTCTGCCTCAAATCATCTGCATCTGGTATCATAAACTATTGAATGAAGGCAATTCGTCGGCATTCGCGTGATATTAAGAGTCCTTTGTGAATACTGTCAAATTTTCATCATTACCGTTAACCCCTGCCCTACTTGAAAATATAGAATCTCTGGGCTATACCCAGCTCACGCCTATTCAGGCCGAAAGTTTACCGCCTATTCTTGACGGCAAAGATGTGATTGCACAAGCCAAAACTGGCAGTGGCAAAACCGCTTGCTTTGGTATCGGCATATTATCCACGTTAGATTTGACTAATTTTAGAGTTCAGGCACTGGTGGTGTGCCCCACCCGCGAACTGGCCGATCAGGTCTGTAACGAGATTCGTAAGCTCGCCCGATTCACCCAAAACATTAAAGTCCTGGCCTTATGCGGCGGCACGCCAGCTCGTCCGCAAGCGGAATCTCTGGGGCATGGCGTACATATTGTTGTCGGCACACCGGGGCGTTTACAGGAACACCTGCGTAAGCGTAATTTGCGTTTGGATAATCTAAAAATACTGGTGCTGGATGAGGCAGACCGTATGCTGGACATGGGTTTTGAAGAAGCGGTTTCCGAGGTGATTTCATACACACCGAAACAACGGCAAACCTTGCTGTTTTCTGCCACGTTTGCCGACCCGATTCGGGAACTGAGCCGGAAATTTCAGAGCAATCCGGTTACCGTCAGCATTGAGGAAGGCCATCACGAAGACGCTATCGAACAGCGCTTTTTTCAGATAGAGAAAAACAATAGAACCAATGCGATGGGCTATCTTCTGGCGTATTATCGGCCAGAATCCACAGTGATATTCTGCAATACTAAAAAAGATTGCCATGATGTTGCCAATGGATTGGAGCGCAACGGGTTTTCCGTGCAGGCCTTACACGGTGATCTGGAGCAAAAAGATCGCGATCAGGTCCTGGTGCGTTTTGCCAATAAAAGCTGCTCCATTTTGGTGGCCACCGATGTGGCTGCGCGTGGCCTGGATATTAAAGAATTACAGGCGGTGATTAATTTTGAGCTGCCGTGGGATCCAGAAATTTATGTACACCGAATTGGCCGCACAGGCCGTGCCGGTAATAAAGGTTTGGCATTAAGCCTGTGTACGCCACAGGAACTGCCCCGCGTTAAAGCCATTGAAGACTACCAAAAGTCTTCTGCACAATGGGATGAGGTAGCGCCTTTTAAAATGACCAGCGAGCACCAGCTGAACCCGCCTATGGTTACTCTATGGATAGACGGTGGCCGTAAAGATAAAGTGCGTCCTGGCGATATATTGGGGGCTTTAACCGGCGAGAAAGGCATTGCGGGTAGCGAAGTGGGTAAAATCGATATTTTTGATAACCATGCTTATGTCGCCATAAAACGCAACAGTGTCGATAATGCGCTGATCTGCTTAAGAAGCGGCAAAATAAAGGGGCGTAACTTTAACGTGCGTAAATCGCAGTGGGGATAATATTTTTTAACAAACTTATTTTTGCGCCAGATTTTTGAGTATTTCTTCCAAAGGCACAAGATTCATCGTTAGCCTGAATAATACGGCATTACTTTCTAGCAACCCATAACAGTGATAGGTTCTAAGGCGTATATTGGTTTGATTCAAGGTGTTTGCCGACGACTCAGGAACCTGTTTGACCAGAATGTTCAACGTGTCGTTATTTTTAAGCAGGCTGACATAATGCCGGTCTACAGAAATTTCATGCGAGGTGTACACCATCGGATTGCGTTTAAAGTCGTGATTTTCTAACTGCGCTTTTTCCAGCAACGCACCGGATGTCAGGCTGCACGGGAATATTTCTGGATAATGCGCAAACTGTAACACCTCATCAAAATAATCGGCTTGTTCCGCAAAAGAGCCGGACAAAAAGTTTTTAGCCGAACCGTTATTGAGATATTTGCGTTTAAGAAAATAATCTGTGCCAGGAACGACGCTACGATCTGGAATGCCGTTAAGATCCGGTAGATTATCCAACGGTGTACCCGCTAAAAATAACGGCTCGGAGGTTTCTTTTTTAAAACCCAATAACACGGTTTTGCCATCAGATTTCAGGGCAATGCGATTGCCCAGTGTCAGCGTGGGAATGGTGCTAATCAGGGTTTTTTTAATGTCCAGATAAACAGGGACGCGTGGGCGAACGGCGTTGACAAAGGTAATTTGATAATTGCTGAAACGCAGATTATTCTCGGCAATCACCTGGTCTTCATGATGCGCTGCCCGATACAGGCGCATTTGGTATTCAATCAGGGTATTGAGTTGATAGCCAAGAACGATAGGGCCTTTGAACGGGTTATGGGTAATCTGTAACCATTTATGCTTATCGTGGAACAAATTGAAATCATCAGATGCGTTACGCGCTACTTCGATATGAATTTGTTCGAAAATGTACGGTTCTTTATTCATTTCATCAGGCGACACTTACGGTTTTAATTGCGCAATCAACTGGGTTATCACAGATTCCTTACGCATAATATCTTCACACAAACTAAACTGCGCTATGGCCCGGTGCAAATTCTGCTCGGAATCGGTGACTTTAAAATAGTGATTGCCATCAAGGTAATCGCTATAAAAGCGCAGCCCCAATTCAAACGGTATCAACCTTATGGCTGGATACAGATACTGGTAATCGTATTCTGTGAAAAAATGCGCCGTTTCGGCCAGATAATTTTTTAAGATGGCGGCAGCAATGTCCAGATTGAAGCTGTTGGTGTCGATATCATGACAGCAAGAGCGCAGACAATCGCCAATATCATAATGCACCAGCCCTGGTTTGACAGTATCAAGGTCAATCAGGCTGATGATACGCTGGCTGTTGGTATCGAACAGAAAGTTATTGATTTTTGGATCGCCGTGGATAACCCGCAACGTCAGTAAGCCCTGTCGTTTTGCGCTTTCAAGATCCTCGGCTAGCGACTGAAATTTATCGATAAATTCGGCGCAATAGCTATCCGGTTTTAACTTGGTGTATTGACTAATGCTGCGATATTGCTTGAGATAAGCGGGCGCAATATGAAAGCCCGGCAGCGTGTCTTGCAATAAGGCCGGGTAAAGATCACTCAGTAAATAGTGAAAATGTCCCAGCGCAAAGCCAATTTGTTCGGCATCGGCGATTGTCCTTATGGCTTCCAGGCTTTCGGTCTTTTCAATAAACGTTAATGCCCGCCAGTAGTCCTGGTTTTCATCTTGGTGCAACACGCTGCCACCGTGCGTGGGCAAAATAGCGGGCATCTGTAATTTTAAGTCCGCATGGACTTTTTGCTGCACATGCTGATTTAGCATAATGAGGTTAGCCATGATTTGTTCGGGATGAGCAAATACCTGGCGATTGATACGCTGCAATACAAAACTGTGCGTATTGGTGGTTACCCGATACGTATCATTAATGAGACCATTGCCGAGTGGCGTTATGTCAATGACTGTCCTGGTAAATTGATGGGCAATGTTTAGCAAGGCAGTCATTTGGCTATAGTCCTGGTTTTTTTAACAGACGCATGAGTACATTTAGTGCCTGCCCTCTGTGGCTGAGGGCGTTTTTAACGGCGGCGGGTAATTGTGCAGAAGTGCATTGCTGTTCGGGCACCCAAAAAATAGGATCATAACCGAAACCGTTATCACCTGCCGCACGATCGACAATATGGCCTTCCCAACTGCCTTGCGCGATGATCGGGCATGGGTCGTTAGCATGTCGCAGGTACACCAGAACGCAGATAAAACGGGCGCTGCGTTGCTCGATTGGAAGGTCTTTAAGTGCCAGTAACAATTTGGTGTTATTGTCCTGATCGCTAGCATTAACTCCTGCATAGCGTGCTGAAATAACACCAGGAGCGCCGCCCAAAGCATCAACGACTAAGCCAGAATCATCCGCTATCGCAGGCATCTGGCAATGTAATGCCGCATTTCTGGCTTTGAGTATGGCATTTTCTACGAAGGTAGTGCCGGTTTCCTCGCATTCGATAATACCAAATTCGGATTGTGGCCGAATAGTGTTATCTTGCAAAATAACCTGAAACTCTCGCACTTTGCCTTGATTGCCGCTGGCCAGGACTATAGTTTGCCGTGTTGCCACTCTCATTTATGATCGTCTATGGCGGTGCGTTGTTTTTCCAGCAGGATACTGATGCCGTGCTCGGCTAAAGTCAGCATCGCGTCCAGCTCTGATTTTTTAAAGGCATGGCCTTCGGCAGTGCCTTGAATTTCAATAAAAGCCGAACCATCATTCATCACCACGTTCATATCAGTTTCTGCGCTGCTGTCTTCTGCATAATCCAAATCCAGTACCGGTATGCCGTTGTAAATTCCAACTGAAACTGAAGCAACTTGGCCGTGCAACGGATTGGTTTTGATCAGTTTTTTCTTGAGCATGGTGTTTACTGCTAACGATAAGGCGACAAAGCCCCCGGTAATCGCTGCGGTACGGGTGCCGCCATCGGCTTGCAATACGTCACAATCTATAGTTATAGTGTGTTCGCCCAAGGCTTTTAAATCTACCGCAGCACGCAATGAGCGACCAATCAAGCGCTGGATTTCCATAGTGCGTCCACCTTGTTTGCCCTGGCTGGCTTCACGTCCCATGCGGCTGTGCGTTGAGCGCGGCAACATACCGTATTCGGCAGTAATCCAGCCCTCGCCTTTACCTTTCAAAAAGCGCGGTACGGATTTATCGACACTTGCAGTACACAATACACGGGTATCACCAAATTCAACCAGCACCGATCCTTCTGCGTGGCGGGTAAAGCCACAGGTGAATTTTATTTCTCGAAGTTGATCTGGATTGCGTCCGCTAGGTCTCATGATATTCCCACTTAAATTTAAAGTCGGCCAGTATACCTGAACTGGGGATGTTAAGGATGTCGTTAACCATAATCAAACGTTTATAAGGGCTTGTCTCAACTGGACAATGGTTTGCGGGCGATCCTGTGGATTCAGCGCCATAGCCCAGTCGATCACTTTCAGAAAACGCTCTGGAAACTTACCTTTCAGCGCGTTTACTGCGGGGGGCAGTGTATCTTTTTTTAACCGCGCTACGCTATCCAACGGGGTTTTGCCATCAAGACATGCGCGTATACAGGCACCGATGGCATAGACATCAGTCCAAGGCCCAAACTGGACATTTTGGTTATATTGCTCAACAGGCGAATAGCCCTGCGATACCACCGTGCTTTTTTTGTTTGACGATCTGCCGGAAAAGCTTTGGATGGCACCAAAATCCAGCAACAAGGCATCATAGCCGGGACGCACTAAAATATTGGCAGGTTTAATATCCAGATGCACAAAATTTTCGCTGTGAATGTGTTCAACGCCAGCCAATAGTGTTGTGAACAACGGTAATAAAAATTCCAAAGACACGCTAACGAACTTATTGCTTAATAATTTATCGAGGGTAATGCCGTAGTCATAGGTCATCACCATATAAACGGTTGAATTAGCCTTAAAAAATCCGATGACCTCAACAATATTAGGGTGTTTTAAGGTGGCCAAGACTTTGGCTTCTTCAAAAAATAAAGCGCGGCCACGTAAAAACAGGGTTTGCGTTTCTTCGCTGTTGGCGACGACGACATTATTCCAGGTTCTGTGGGCTAGCTTGCGGGGCAAATATTCTTTTATGGCGACCTGAATTTGGTCAGCCGTTTGCCTTGCCAGATAAACCGAGCTAAATCCACCGTGCGCCAATTCCCGCTCGATCATATACTGGTCTATAATGGTGCCCGTCTGGAGATAGTTCCATTGTTGGGGGTAAGTTTCTGAGTCGTAGTATTCAGCCATCATATTATTGGGTTGGCGTTAATAAACCTCTACAATTATAGGTGAAAAATGATAAGAAGTATGACTGCATTTTCGAGTGCTGAAACTGAACTGGGTAATCTATCCATCAGTTGTGAAATTCGTTCGGTGAATCATCGTTATTGCGATATCACTTTAAAAATTCCCGATCGCCTGCGTTTTCTTGAAGCAGAGATACGTTCTGCGATGAGTACAAAAATTAATCGCGGTAAAATCGAATGCACAGTCAACTGCAAAAAACAGGCTAAAACGGGGCAAAGCTTTTATGTCAACCAGGATGCCGTCATTGCCTTACTTGAAGCGACCCAGACCATAGAACAGCAGATGTCTGGCGCATTGGCATTTTCCGCGCTGGATGTATTGGCTTTTCCGGGTATTCAGCAAGAGCCAGAATTGAATGGTGAATCACTGAGCGACGGTATTATGGGCATGATTGATAATGCCTTGACGACGTTAGTGGCCACGCGGCAACGCGAAGGTGCTCAGCTTAAGCTGGTTATTGAAGAGCGTTGTGCAAAAATGCGCAGTCTTGTCATTCTGGCGGCTCAACGCATGCCGGAAGTGCTGCAACTGATACGCAATCGTTTGACGGACAGGGTAGTGGAACTGGTCGCCCAGCCCGATTTTGATCGCCTGGAACAAGAACTGGTGATTTTGACACAAAAGCTGGATATCGCTGAAGAGCTGGATCGGCTGGATACCCATCTCACCGAAGTATTAAGAGCGTTAGCACAACCAGAACCCGCCGGTAGACGACTGGATTTTTTAATGCAGGAATTAAACCGCGAAGCCAATACTATCGGCTCTAAATCAAACGATAAAGAAATGACGCGCATATCGATTGAGCTTAAAGTGCTCATTGAACAAATGCGTGAGCAAATCCAAAATATCGAATAATCCCACACTTGTTATGAATACTGGCACTCTTTATATAATTTCCGCACCTTCTGGTGCCGGTAAAACCAGCTTGGTCAAACAGTTGGCTGCAACGCTGGACAATTTAACGGTCTCCATTTCCCACACTACACGCCAGGCGCGTCCTGGTGAAATAGAGGGACAGGATTATTATTTTGTTTCGCTATCTGATTTTGAAATCATGCTGCAAAAACAGGCCTTTGTTGAACATGCCCAGGTTTTTGATAATTTCTACGGCACGGCGCAACAAACTGTCAAAGATAATCTGGCTCAAGGCTTAGATGTAATACTGGAAATTGATTGGCAAGGCGCTCAACAAATAAGAACGATATTTCCTGACAGTGTTTCTATTTTTATTTTGCCGCCGTCAACAGATGTTTTGCGACAGCGCCTTAACAATCGAGCCCAGGATGATGAACAAACCATTGCCCGGCGGATGCGTGATGCTGTTACCGAAATGCAACACCATGCGGAGTTTGATTATCTAATTGTTAATGATGCGTTTGAACAGGCCTTGATGGAATTAAAAAGCATCCTTATTACTCAGCGGTTAACTTTACAAAAACAGAGCTGTCGTTTAAAGGTAATGCTGACATCGTTGCTGTCTGGAAGTTAACAACTGTTAACGATAACGTCTAAAGTTGGGTTGCCAAGAGCAGCCCACCTTGTCCAGCCTCATCTCCGAAAAAATAAATTAATAACCACTGTTAAGATAATGCTCATAATTAACATCGATACAAGCGGGATAAATACAAAACTTTTTTCATTTTGAATACGAATATCACCGGGCAATTTACCAAACCAGTTAACCAGCCAAGGCGCATAGCTAATTACAAGCCCCATAATAGCTATCGCAATCCCAAGAATTATAATCATTTTTCCTGTGGTCATAATAATTCCTCTTTTCATAACATAGCCTGAAAGATGGACAACATTATTCAAATAAGGTTACCCGATAGAGTTCTACCTTTTTCCTATCAGGCAATCGCATAAGGAATGGTTAGCGCAAATCATTTTAATTTTGATCAATGACACACAGCACATCGCCTGGTGGAATTAGGTAAAATGCTTAATCCTTCGTATTGCACAGTAAATAAATATAATGAGTCAACAATTTTTAAAGGCCCTTTGCGGACTATTATTTACAGCACTGGCCGGCACAGTAAATTGCGCAGAATTGCCTACACCCACACTAGCACCAGGCTATGGTAATCTGCAATTTACCGCACCACCACCCGACAGCTATACCCTGCCGACATTAGGCAAAGCCGCCGATGGCAAAGTACTGGATACCGAAGGCAAAGACACAACATTACACGCGCTAATGGGTGATAATTCCAAAGGCGCAGACAAAATCGTATTGCTCAGCTTTATTTATGCAACCTGCAGTGATGTCAACGGCTGTCCGCTAGCCACCACGGTGTTACATAAAATCAACAGCCGTTTGCAAAAAGAGCCGGAACTGGCCAAAAAATTACGCCTGCTGACGTTAAGCTTTAACCCAGAGCACGACACACCCGCCCAAATGAAGCACTACGGCGAAAGTCTGCAAGACGGTACACTGGAATGGCATTTTTTAACTACCCGTTCCGAGCAGGAATTAAACCCCATACTCACTGCCTACCAGCAAAACATCCAAAAAATTTATGATGACAAAGGCCAGGACACTGGTACATTTTCGCATGTGTTGCGAGTTTATCTCATTGACCAACATCAGCAAATACGCAACATCTACAGTCTGTCGTTTTTGCACCCAGATACCGTAATCAACGATATTAAAAGTTTGCTACACACACAATCAGCTAAAGCAACCGAAGGTAAGGTTAAAAAAACTGATGTATTAAAGACTGTGCATCATGCGCCACTTGGTCTGCCGCCGGTATCATTTCCTAAAAACAATCCCATCAGCAAGGAAAAAGTCAGCCTGGGAAAAAAACTATTTTTTGATCGCCGCTTGTCGCTGAATAATACGATGTCCTGCGCCATGTGCCACATTGCGGATCAAGGCTTTACTAACAACCAAATGGCGACTGCTGTTGGTGCGGAAGGCCGTACGGTACGACGCAATAGCCCCTCTTTGTATAACACCGCTTATTTTACCCGCTTGTTTCATGATGGCCGTGAAACCGAACTGGAACAACAAGTATGGCTACCGCTGCTTACCCATAACGAAATGGCCAACCCGTCTATTGGTTATGTTATCGACAAAATCAACGCCAGCACGGACTATGCCGGACTTTTCCAAAAAGCCTTTAAAAAACCCGCCAGCATGGAAACGGTCGGCATGGCTTTGGCCAGTTATGAGCGCACCTTAAATTCGGCAAATTCGCAGTTTGATCGCTGGCAATACGGCCATGATAAACAGGCACTTGATACCAAAGCACAACGTGGATTGCAGTTATTTACCGGCAAGGCGGGCTGTTCACAATGCCATACTATCGGTGATAAAAATGCGTTATTTACCGACAATGGCTTGCATAACACAGGCATCGGTTATCAGGACGCAATGGTTGCAACCGATAAAAATCAACGCGTACAACTAGCGCCAGATGTGTATGTCGATGTCGATTCAAAACTGATTGATTCGGTATCAGCAACCAAAACCAACGATCTGGGACGTTATGAAATTACCCAAGATCCGCAAGATCGCTGGAAATATAAAACGCCATCGCTACGCAACATTAGTTTGACCGCACCGTACATGCACAATGGCAGTTTGGCCACGTTGCAGGATGTGATTACTTTCTATAACCAGGGCGGTGTTGCCAATGAAAACCTTGATCCATTAATCAAACCTTTGCATTTAACAGATGAGGAAAGTAAAGACCTTGAGCATTTTTTGACCCAGTTGACCGGTGATAATGTGCAAGAAGTGATCGATGATGCACAGACTGCACCGATCGGTGACATGCAATAACGCACCACCACACCCACACAAAATACCGATATGGCTGCTATTGATTTTATCGACACCCAAAAACTACCCGAATCCCTGCAAATTTCCGTCAACAATTCTTTAAACGACTGGTATCAGCGTGTATTGGAATTGGGATTGATTGTTCCTGAATCAGAAGACTTCAAAGTATCGCTGGCAAAAGTCTGGTGCAGCAGCCAGTTTATCGCGGAAAGCTGCACGCGCAAACCGCACATGCTGATCGACTTGCTCAGCTCAGGTGATTTATTGACGCAATACCCGTCGCATCACTACAGCGACGCATTAACCAACATTGCCGTAAGCACCGAAGCAGAGCTGATGGCTGAATTGCGACAGTTTCGGCGCAGAGAAATGGTACGTATCGCCTGGCGAGATTTAGCGGGCTGGGCAACGCTAGATGAAACCTTAATGGATTTATCCCTGCTCGCCGATGCCTGCATTCAAACAGCACTGGCTTTTGTTTACCAGCAAGCTTGCGACAGATTCGGCACGCCTTTGTTGCCCAACGGCCAGCCCCAGCAAATGATAGTGCTGGGCATGGGCAAACTCGGTGCTTATGAACTCAATTACTCCTCGGATATTGACCTGATCTTCGCCTACCTGCAAGACGGCGTGTTACCGGACAGAAAAGAAACCAGCTACGGCGAGTTTTTCACCCGTGTCTGCAAAAACCTGGTTAAAGTGCTGGATGAAATCACCGTTGACGGCTTTGTGTTTCGTACCGATATTCGCTTACGACCTTACGGCGACAGCGGCGCTGTCATCATGACCTTTGATGGCATGGAAATCTATTACCAAACCCAGGCACGCGAATGGGAACGCTACGCGATGATTAAAGCCCGCCAAGTAGCGGGAGATTTCGACACCGGCAAGCAATTGATGGCCATGCTCAGAGCCTTTGTGTACCGACGTTATCTGGATTACGGCGCTTTTGAAGAGTTGCGTTCGTTAAAATTACAGATCAGCCAGGAACTGCGCCGTAAAGACCGACTGGAAAACGTCAAACTCGGCCCCGGTGGCATACGCGAAATTGAGTTTATCGGCCAAGCCTTTCAGTTGATACGTGGCGGCAGTGAAAAAAGACTGCAAACACGCGGCATTATCGACGTATTGACACTGCTCGATGAGCTGCATTTATTAACAGCCGATGATGCCACGCAGCTAAAACAATCCTACCGATTTTTACGCCGCATCGAAAATCACATTCAACAATATCAGGACAAACAAACCCACGATTTACCGACCGATCCCAAAGTACAACAAATTCTGGCCTATTCGCTGGATTACCCGGACTGGCACAGCTTTAAACACGCATTAGATACGGTCAGGGCGCAAGTGCAAGCGGTGTTCGATCAGGTATTTTCAGTCACTAAGCAAACACAAGGACAAGAAAACAGCCAAAAAATCTGGTCGTGTGTCGCAGACGACAGTGAGTTGTTACAACATTTGGCCGACTATGATTTTCAGGATTGTGAGCAAAGCTTAATCACGCTTAAGCATTTTAAAAACTCATTGGCGATTAAACGCCTCACCACCAAAGGTCTGGGCGTACTCAACCGCCTGATGCCACAGCTGATTGAAGCGCTATCAAAAATAGAAAACCCCGATGAAACCCTAAAACGCACACTGGGCTTGTGTGAAGCCGTAGCCGGTAGAAACGTATATTTATCATTGCTGGGCGAAAATCCCCATGCTTTGCAGCAATTATTGCGCTTACTATCAGCCAGTCCGTGGTTTGGCGATTATTTATCGCGCTACCCGATATTATTCGATGATTTGCTAGATCCGCGCACCTTGTTTGAACCCCTCAAAAAAGCGGATCTGGATACCCAGTTAGCCGCATTATTAGCCAATGTCGATATAAACGACGAAGAACAACTGATGAATGTGTTGCGTCATTTTAAACAACAGCAACTGTTGCGCGTGGCTGCTGCCGACATTATGGGCATTATTCCCATTATGGTGGTCAGTGATTATTTGACCTGGATTGCCGAAACCATTGTCAGCCATGTGGTAGAAAACGCCTGGCGCATTCTGGTTAACAAGCACGGCTATCCAGCCGTTTGTAATGACCAGGATGATTGCTCGGTCACTGGCTTTGCGGTTATAGGTTTTGGCAAGTTGGGCGGCATAGAACTGGGCTATGGTTCAGATTTGGATATGGTGTTTTTGTACACCTGTCAGGATGGCAATGCCATGACCAACGGTGCAAAATCCATATCCTGCGCACAGTTTTATGGTCGATTGGGGCTTAAAATCCAGCATATTCTCGACACCAAATTATTATCGGGTAATCTTTATGAAGTCGACATGCGCTTAAGACCCAATGGCGATTCCGGATTACTGGTTACCAATATTGAAGCTTACGAAAATTATTTAAAAAATGAAGCCTGGACATGGGAACATCAAGCTTTGGTGCGTGGCCGCTTTATTGCTGGCGATCCAGGTTTAAAAACCCGGTATGAAGCCATCAGACAACGTATTCTGAGTTTGCCGCGTGATGCTGTCGCCCTAAAAAATGAGGTGCGCGAGATGCGGCAAAAAATGCGCGATCACCTGACAACAAAAGAAATCAACAAGTTTGACCTGAAACAAAGCAAAGGCGGTATTGCTGATATTGAGTTTATAGTACAATTTGCAGTATTGGCGCTAGCAGCAAAAAATACGTCATTAACAACTTTTACCGATAACATCAGATTGTTAGACGCATTGCAGGCGCACGGATTTATGACTCCCACCATCGCCCAAACGCTGAAAACTGCCTACTGCACTTACCGCGATGTTGGCCATAAGCTAGCCTTACAAGGTGATCGTGCTATTGTTGATGAAACACAAGTAGCTCAATTAAGCGCTGAAGTGGAGAAAATATGGCGTACTTTTATGGAATAAATAAATGAAACAAACCTACAACGCGGAGAAAAAATAATGGGAATGGAAGATAGAGATGGCTTTATCTGGCTGGATGGACAGTGGACTGCCTGGCGTGAAGCAAAAGTACACGTATTAACCCATACCCTGCATTACGGTTTAGGCGTATTTGAAGGCATCCGAGCTTACAAAACCGGAAAAGGCACCGCTGTTTTTAAATTGCAGGAACATACCGACCGTCTGTTCCGGTCCGCGCACATCATGAACATGCCGATGCCGTTTAGCAAAGAACAGATCAATCAGGCACAACTGGAAGCCGTCTCTAAAAATAATCTGGACAGCGCCTATATCCGCAGCATGTGTTTTTACGGTTCAGAAGGCATGGGTTTGCGTGCCGACAATTTAAAAGTACATGTCATGGTTGCAGCGTGGGCGTGGGGCGCGTATTTGGGTGATGACAGCATTGAAAAAGGCATACGCATCCGTACCTCGTCTTACATCCGCAATCATCACAACAGCACGATGTGTAAAGCCAAAGCCAACGGCAATTACATCAACTCGATTCTAGCGCTGCAAGAAGCCCGTGCCAATGGTTATGATGAAGCCCTGATGCTGGATCACGAAGGTTTTGCCGCCGAAGGCAGTGCTGAAAACCTGTTTATCGTCCGTAACGGCAAAATTTACACGCCAGAAACCACCTCGGCGCTGGAAGGTATTACCCGTGAGACTGTTATGACGATTGCCAGGGAACAAGGCTATGAAGTCATCGAAAAACGTATTACCCGCGATGAGATTTACGTGGCGGATGAAGCCTTTTTTACCGGTTCTGCCGCAGAAGTGACCCCAATCAGAGAACTGGATAACCGCATCATAGGTTCAGGCAGTCGCGGTGTGGTCACCGAAAAATTGCAATCTCTGTACTTTGATTATGTGAAGGATTGTAAAGGCGACCATAAAGACTGGTTGACTTACATTTGAAGCCACTGCGAAAAATATTGGTTGTAGGCCCGTCATGGGTGGGCGATATGGTGATGGCACAAAGCCTGTTTATCGCCCTGAAAGATCAATATCCATTATGCTGTATTGATGTGCTTGCGCCCGCCTGGTCGTTTGCCTTACTGGAAAAAATGCCGGAAGTGCATCAGGCTATAGCAATGCCGGTATTGCGCAGCCAGCTTGGTTTGGCACAACGATACAGATTGGGTAAAAAGTTAGCTACCGAAAACTACGAGCAAGCCATTGTGTTGCCTAACTCGTGGAAATCAGCCTTAGTGCCTTTTTTTGCCGGTATCCCACTACGTACCGGCTATATTGGTGAATGTCGCTGGGGCTTGCTGAACGATGCCAGAAAGCTGGATAAATCAGTGCTCAAAATGACCGTCCAGCGTTTCGTGGCATTAGGTTTGGCTAAAAATGCAGCGTTACCGCCACAATGTCCAACGCCGCATATCGTTAGCGACTACGACAAACAACAAGCGGCTGCACTGAAATTTCAATTACCGCCTGACACAAAAATCCTGGCCTTGTGCCCCGGTGCAGAATACGGCGAAGCCAAGCGTTGGCCTATCGGCTATTTTGCCGATGTTGCAAGGCGCAAGGCCGATTTGGGTTGGCAGGTTTGGTTATTGGGTTCAGACAAAGATCGGGACATAGCCGAGCAAATTAATCAAGCGTCTGGTAATGTGTGCAACAATTTTACGGGACGCACATCGCTCACCGAAGCGGTGGAACTGATGTCGCTGGCAGATGTGATAGTCACTAACGACTCTGGCTTAATGCACGTTGCAGCGGCATTGGATAAGAATCTCATTGCCTTGTACGGCTCATCTGATCCGGGCTTTACGCCGCCATTAAATAAAAAAGCCAAAATAATTTCATTGCATCTGGATTGTTCACCATGTTTCAAACGTGAGTGCCCCTTGTATCCGCCAGGACATGAAAAGCACACACAATGTCTGACCGGGATCAAACCTGATCGGGTGCTCGATGCCCTCGGCACGATACACTAGGTCGACCATGAAAATTGCAATCATCAAGCTTTCTGCCTTGGGCGACATCATCCATGCCATGGTAGCCCTGCAATTTATCAAGGCACAGCGTAGCGATATCCAAATTGACTGGATTGTTGAAGAACGCTTTGCCGAAATTCTGCGGCATAATCCCGACATTAATCAGTTGTTGACGATTAATATAAAATCGTTGAAAACCAATAAAATTAACTTTTTCCGGCAAGTTAAAAAGGTGCGCGGCTATGCCAGAAATCACTACGATTTAATTATTGATGCACAAGGATTAATCAAATCTGCCGTTACCGCACGCTTATTGGGCAAACCCATCGCCGGTTACGACATACATTCCATCCGCGAAAAAGCCGCCTCATGGTTTTACGATGTAAAAGTATCCTGCGCTTACGACGAAAATACCATCGATAGAAAAGCATTAGTATTGTCCAGCCCTCTGGGCATAGGCATCAGCAAAGACCAGATAATTAACAAAGCGCCATTTTTGTTTTTCAGTAATGAAGATCAACGTATTTATGACTTTTTACTGAAGGATCGTATCAATATCATCATGGTGATAGGCTCAACCTGGGACAGCCGCAACTATCCAATAGCCAAATTTATCACCATAGCGAACAATTTGAAGGAAAACTGCCTGGTTGTTTGGGGGAATGAAGAAGAAAAAAGCAAAGCCGAATGGATGGCGACACAATCCAAATTTATTCAGGTAATGCCAAAACTGGATTTAAACAGCCTGAAAGCGTTAATTGCCCAATCAGATCTACTGATAGGCAATGATACCGGCCCCACGCACATGGCCTGGGCGCTCAACAAACCTTCGATTACCCTGTTTGGCCCCACGCCGGTAAGCCGTGTGTATCAAACCGACATTAATAAAGTGGTTAAGTCGCCATCAATTGTTAACCCTTTTAAATTAAACAAAAAAGATTATTCAATCAAAGATATTAACGAATATGAGGTTATTGAACTGGCAAAATCACTCTTGCCGTTAGTGCTCAAAAACTCTAGTTAAGATTAAGAGGGGGGGGGGTGATAAAAGTACGGAGATTTAGGTTATTGTTCCCACAATCACTGTCACTAACAATTATGAAAAGAAACCCCCTCTCCTGATGAAAAGGGATTTGCCCTGATACAACCCATTGTTTATTCGAATAATTATATAGGTTTTTAGAGCCGTCAGCACGGAAAAATTCTGTAGTCGGCTCAGTAAACTTTTAGAAAATTCAGGATACCGGATTCAGATTCTCATTGTCATACAAGCGGCTTCTCTTCCAGCCAACAAATTTGTGATCATGAAATTCAATATCATTATCGATAGAAAACTCATAGCTACTTCTGAACAACTTAGCAGTACGAAATGCGTGTAATTCATCATCCGCAGTCACCCTGTCGACATTACCAACCTGAAAGGTTTTATTTCTGGACTTGCCATTACTGACCCAGAACACGGTATAGCACAGATAACTCTTGTCTTTGCGATGATCATATTTGATGGTGCGAGAAACGCCAGTCACCCCGGTTGTGGTTTTATTTTTGGGCGGCTTAAGGAAACGCATTTTGCTACCTTTTAGCACCACTAGCATTTGATCGCGCCAGGTAATCGCCGCTTGTAGCGATTTACCCTTATTCCCCCACAATTTGTGAGAAAAATAACGGCTGCTTTCTTTACCGCGTCTTACGATGCGTACTTGAAAACCGAACACATCAGGTTCGGTGATATGTTTATTTTTTGGCATGGAATAATTCCCCCATCAAGAATCATTGGCTAAATGTTACGACGATCACACCAGACTACCTAGTTAACAGTTAGCGTGATTTAAAACTCAGGTTCTCTGTTAATTTTGTAATCCAATGACTACAAATTATCGCTAATGTAAAAAAAAAGCAAGCAAAAAATAACACCAAACACTTATTAATTGATTTAGTGTAAAATCTGGCACGTACCGCTGGGTATGTCGAGTTGCTGCACATTACGCTCGTAACGCCCGGTTTTACTCCCCCTGAGACGAACAATAAATGTTATTTGGAGATAATCGATGAGTGTTTTAGTTGGTAAACAAGCCCCTGATTTTACAGTACCTGCCGTTTTGGGCGATGGCCAAATTGTTGATTCTTTCAGCTTTTCTGCTGCGACCAGTGGTAAATACGCCGTAGTATTTTTCTATCCTCTGGACTTCACTTTTGTGTGCCCCAGTGAATTGATTGCTTTAGATCACCGGATGGATGAATTTACCAGCCGTAATGTTGAAGTGATTGCCGTGTCTATCGATTCGCATTTTACCCATAATGCGTGGCGCAATACGCCGATCAATAAAGGCGGCATAGGCGCTGTACGTTATACAATGGCTGCCGATATGGCGCACAGTATTTGTAAAGATTATGATGTTGAAGCGGCAGCACCTGCGGTAGCCTACCGGGGTACATTTTTAATTGATCGCAGCGGCATGGTGCGTCATCAAGTTGTTAATGACCTGCCGTTAGGCCGTAACATGGATGAATTACTGCGTATGATTGATGCCCTGCAATTCTTTGAAGAGCATGGCGAAGTGTGCCCAGCAGGCTGGAACAAAGGCGACAAAGGCATGAACGCAAGCCCCGCCGGTGTTGCAGACTACCTGGATAAAAACGCCGACAAATTGTAAGCATTAATCCGTAACATTCTAAAAGGCGCAGTGTGTTTCAACACTGCGCCTTTTTTGCGTGTGCTTATTTTTCCGGAATACTGGCGATTAATCGCTTTCTGATTAACACGGAGGCAAGCAAAGCAACAACTGCAGGTAATTGGCTAATCAACATCACCATGAGCGGATTGCTGGCCGTACCATGCGTAAGAAACACCGCCGCCAACGGTTTGTAAACCGCAACATAGCCCAAAACCGCTGATAAACAATAGCCAATAAAGCCAACAATGGCCCATTTGGTCGCATTCTCGCCTTTTTCCTTTGCCGTCATATAAAACCACACAATTACGGCAACAGCCCCCAACTTAGCTAAAAGTGACATCTTTCACCCCTTTAATTAGTTATTATAGTCATTCAATCTCTTTGACTACTGCATCGCACTGCACAGTAATTTTGGCATCCCCAGCTTGTCAGCTCCCCTCTTTGAAAAAGAGAGAAGTGAATAACTTACTATCAGCCAACTATGCGATACAGGCAGTCTCTATATTTAATGCAATGAGTTAGATTATCGTCCTGGTAAGAACTTAAATAAAATGCAGCCCATGTTATACATCAATCATGGAAACCGACATTTTTTAAACACGGAGAATTTACAGTGCTCAAACCGATTAAAATCATGCTCATCTGCATTGTAGCATCGATTTTGATTCTATTAGTTATCGTTTGCAGCTTGTGGTTTGTCATTGATATTAATGACTTTAAACCTGAGATTAGTGCTGCAATAAAAAACAGGACTGGCCGCGATGTGACGTTTAATGAACAACTCAAGCTAACCCTGTTCCCAGAATTAAGCCTTTCAACAGGAGCTATTGTGCTCGGCAATCCTGATGGCTTTCAAGGTTATTTTATGGCTGTCGATGACATTAGCCTACGCCTAAAGCCATTACCACTGCTACGCAAAAAAATCGATGCCGATATTGCCCAAATACGGGGCTTCAAGCTGAATTTAATCACCACGCCGCAGGGGCTTCATAATTGGGATACCGTGTTTTCCAAAACAACCGACACGCCTACCAATATGGCAGCACTCATGGCGGGGCTGTCCATCAATGGCATCAATATAGAAAATGGTCACCTTAACTGGAACAATCAGCAATCCGGCCAGAATATTGAAGTTGACAGCATTAACCTAACCACCACACCTATTGCCATAAACACACCAATCACCAGCCATTTTTCCCTGATCGCAACTGATACAGCAAACCAGATAACGGCATCAATCACCGGGCAAACCACACTAACGTTTAATGATAATTTGAATATTTTTGCTCTGAACAACACCCATTTACACACTACCGTTACCCGCAAAGTTACTTCTGAAAAACCAGTAACGTTTAGCTTAAGCAGCCCAGAAGTGTTAATTGATAAAACCCAGCAATCCATTAAAGTCAGCGAATTACAATTAAAATCAGCCGATTTACAGGTAACTTCGAATATGATAGCCAGCTTGAATTCACCGCCCACACTGAGCGGTAAAATCCGCATTATGCCGTTTAATCCCAGCCAGTTGATGACGCAGTTGGCTTTACCACAACCGCCGCACCGAGATAAAACGGTATTGCAGCATCTGGATGGCCAGTTTTCTTTTTATGCTACCCGCAACGGCATTACCATCAGCCCGTTGCTGATGACACTCGATGACAGTTCGGTAAGTGGCTCGGTGATAATGAATGACTACACCAAACCCATAACCACATTTAATTTAGCCCTTGATGCCATTGATGTTGACCGCTATTTACCGCCTATGACTAAAAACTCAAAACCCACTGATCCGGCAGCGATTTTAGCGATTATGCCTGTTGAAACGTTAAGAAAACTACGTACGACAGGGTCGCTAGCCATCAATAAACTAGCCATAAACAACGCCACCCTGCGACATATTCAGCTTACACTGGGCGAGTAAACCTATGATCGATGCTGCAAGTTTTCAAGATAAGCTACTGACCTGGTTTGACCTGTGTGGCCGTAAAGATTTGCCTTGGCAACACGATATCACCCCGTATCGTGTCTGGCTGTCTGAAACCATGTTGCAACAAACCCAAGTCGCCACGGTCATGCCTTATTTTGCTGCGTTTACCGAAAAATTTCCTACCGTAAACCATCTCGCACAAGCGCCCATAGATGAGGTATTGAGCTTATGGTCAGGTTTGGGCTATTACGCCAGAGCCAGAAATTTGCACAAAAGCGCACAGATTATCGCCGCACAAGGCTATTTTCCAGACACTGTGGATGAACTTCTGGCTTTGCCCGGTATAGGCTTATCGACAGCCGGTGCCATACTCAGTATCGCTTTCCAAAAAAGCCACCCTATTTTGGATGGCAACGTAAGACGGGTATTAACGCGATTTAACGCCATTTCGGGTTGGCCTGGCGATAGTGCTGTCAATAAGAAATTATGGGCTCTCAGTACCGATTTAACCCCTGTACAGCGGGTTGCCGATTACACCCAAGCCATTATGGATTTAGGCGCAACCGTGTGTACACGCAGCAAACCTAACTGTGCGCTATGCCCTGTTAATGAAGACTGCCAAGCCAGATTATCCGACACTGTATCCACATTTCCCACACCGAAAGCCAGCAAAAAGATACCCGTCAAACAATTAACTTTATTGCTACTGCATGACACGGCAGGACAGGTATTATTGGAAAAAAGACCGGCTTATGGTATCTGGGGAGGATTATGGAGCTTGCCTGAATTTTCTTGTCTGGAATCAGCACAAGACTGGTGCTTAACCCACAATATAGCCATCATTAACCAGCACACGCTGGCCACCAAGCGACACACCTTTTCGCATTATCATTTAGACTATACGCCCGTGTTGATACAAACTCATGATAATGTCGTCAACAGCGTCATGGATGTGGAACAACAACTGTGGTGCAGTTCCGAGCAAATAAATAATCTGGGATTGGCCACACCGATTAAACAACTCTTGCAACAACACTTTAACCATCAAGGATAACAATGACTAGATTTGTAGATTGCGTAAAACTGGGCATCAATGCTGAAGGCTTGGATGAGCCGCCTTTTCCTGGCCCTAAAGGCCAAGAGATATTTGAAAAAGTATCCAAACAGGCCTGGAAAGACTGGTTAAGCAAACAGACCATGTTGATAAATGAAAACAAATTGGCCAGTTTTGACCCTAAGCATCGGGCTTTTTTAGCGGAAGAAAGAACAAAATTCCTGTTCGAAGGTAACAACGAAATGCCGGAAGGTTACGTACCACCGAAAGACTGATTGTGCTTATCCAAAAATAATCTGTGCATTGATACGCCAGTCATTACCCGAACCGTATCAATGTCATTTTTCATCCAGCAAAAAATAACCCGCTTCGTTTGCACAAGGCAGAATGACAAACTTGCTATCGATAAACCGATCTAAAAGCAACACCAATGATATTTTTGTAATGGTTATAATAGTCGGCTATTTGTAACCTACCAGCCACTCGTTTGTCGCGAGTACAAAAAATCGTTGACCATGACTTTACTACTCAAATACCTCGCCCTGTGCTTTTTTAAAAACAACCCCGCAGACTTATTTCCACACAAATCGTTTATATGGAATACAGTGGCGTTCTACCTTATTTCCGGCTGTATTGTAGAAGGATTAATTTCAGATCCTGCCGATGGCTCGCTGGAAGTATTTTTGCGTACCATCATGGCGTTTTCATCCTGCGCCACCTTGTTGTTAATTATCAAAAAACTGGGGTATTTTAAGCAACTGTTCACCGCTATTTTTGTCTGCGAAAACTTCATTATGACGCTAGCCACCATCACCGAAGCCATGTACTTTCTGATGGTAATGCAGCATATCGAATTTGCCGAAGAAATTTCGATTGCCATAGGGTTTGTTTTAGTGGGCTGGTACATAGCGATAGTCAGCTACATTTTGCGGAAAATGCTGCTTTACAAGACCGGTACTAGCGTTACCCTGGCGTTCAGTTACTTTATTTTAACCTACGGCATTCCCATGCTGTTTATGGATATTTAAAACAACGCCCCCCACGGAACATCAGCAATCGACATGAATAACTTTGACAAACCAGCAAAATCAGTTAAGTTAGCCCTCTGATTAATTAAAATCAGCTATCACTCAGAGAGTTTCAATGAAAACAAAAAATGCGTTATGTCTCGTTGTGTTAATGGTTGTTTCTGGCAGCGGATTGGCTTATGGTGGCAGCAAAAGCAACGGCACAAACTGTACCAAACCTACATTCAGCACGTTTACCCCAACTGCTAACTCTGTCGTCGAAGCTAATTCCAGTTTTTCGTTTAGAGCTTCTTCGCCCACAATCACCGACAGCATCAGCGTGACCATTAAAGGCCAACCGATAGCCATTACCATTGTGCCAAAAAATCAGGCTGGCACTGAAGTCACCGGTACTATTCCTGAATCAGCCAAAGGCGATTTTGCCCGTATTACTATCAACGCACTGGGACCAAACGGCTGTAAAGGCAGTGGTGGCTGGTTGTTAAACGTCGCGCCATAGTAAACAATGATTATGTAGAGGCGCACTGCTTGCGCCTCTACAGACATCATCAATCCTTTTCCCAGTTCTCGCGCAAGGTCACCGTGCGATTGAATACCAACTTTCCTTCAACACTGTCTTTATCCAGACAAAAATAACCGTTACGCTCAAACTGAAAACGCGACTCAGGTAACGCAGCCGCTAAACTGGCTTCAACCTTACAATCCGCTAAAACTTCCAGCGAGTTAGGGTTTATCGCAGTCAAAAAGTTATCTTCATTATCCGGCTGCGGCAGTGCAAACAAGCGATTGTACAGCCTCACCTCAGCCGACAGCGCATGCTGCTCAGATACCCAATGAATAACGCCTTTCACTTTGCGGCCTTCGGGATTCTTACCCAAGGTATCGGAATCATAACTGCAACGCAGTTCGGTGATTGCGCCGTTAGCATCTTTTATCACTGCATTACATTTAATCACGTAAGAACCCCGTAAACGTACTTCGCCGCCCTCTACCAAACGTTTGTATTTAGGCGGCGGAGTATCGGAAAAATCATCGCGTTCAATCAAAATAACGTTGGAAAAAGGCACTTGCCGCTTACCCAATTCAGGGTGTTGCGGATGATTGCTGATCTCCAGTTGTTCGGTTTGGTCTTGCGGATAATTGTCGATGACCACACGCAACGGTTGCAAAACAGCCATCACGCGAGATGAGTTGTCATTCAAGTCTTCGCGTATGCAATGTTCCAGCACACCCATTTCAATCCAGGAATTCTGTTTGGTAATGCCAATACGCTCACAAAAATCACGAATCGCCTTGGGAGTAAAACCCGCCCTGCGTAATCCGGCAATCGTTGGCATACGCGGATCATCCCAGCCGCTGACATGTTTTTCCGTCACCAACTGGTTGAGCTTACGTTTGCTGACAATGGTGTATTCCAGCTGCAAACGGGCAAATTCAATTTGTTGCGGATGGCACGGTGTTTTTAGCGCGTCCAATACCCAGTCGTACAACGGCCTGTGGTCTTCAAATTCCAGCGTACACAACGAGTGGGTGATGCCTTCCAACGCATCGGAAATGCAATGGGTGTAATCGTACATCGGGTAAATGCACCAATCATTACCGGTACGGTGATGATGTACACGGCGAATACGGTACAAGGCCGGATCGCGCATATTGATATTGGGCGAGGCCATGTCAATCTTGGCGCGTAATACATAGTGGCCATCGGCAAATTCACCAGCACGCATACGGCGGAATAAATCCAGATTTTCTGCGATAGAACGGTTGCGGTCAGGACTTTCTTTACCCGGCTCGGTTAATGTACCGCGATAGGCTCGAATCTGTTCCGCCGATAAGCTGTCTACGTAAGCCTTGCCCTGTTCGATTAAGTTTTCAGCGTAGATGTACAATTGTTCAAAATAATCCGAAGCATGGTACAACTCTGCCCAGGCAAAGCCTAACCATTGAACGTCTCTTTCGATAGATTCCATGAATTCGACGCTTTCTTTTTCGGGATTGGTATCGTCAAAACGCAGATTACATAACCCGTTATTTTCGATAGCCATACCAAAATTCAGGCAAATCGATTTGGCATGACCTATGTGCAAATAACCATTAGGTTCGGGCGGAAAGCGGGTAACGACTTTGCCGTTGTGCTTGTTGTCTTTAAGATCAGTGGCAATGATTTGACGAATAAAATGTGCTGGAACTTGAGTATCAGTAGTAGACATGGTGCGTGGGTATTTAATATGCGGCGTGAATGAAAGGCAGAAAAAGTAAACTTAAGGCAATATAACCGAATGTATTTATTTAGGCCAATAAAAAGCTAGTCAGTGCCGTTAAGGATTGGCCACGAAAGGCACGAAAAGCCCGTGTATTCAAAAATAGCAGTATCTACGTAATGCATCCCCATTTTTTCGCGCCTTTCGTGTTTTTCGTGGACAAAATCGTGCTATTGGCCATGCGTAACATCAGCCAATAACCCAACTCAACCATCAACTGGATTCGCTTCACCTTGAGAGAAACTGAAAAAAAGATCGAGTGCTTGATGCACTTCATCAACACCGGTTTTCTTTAGCGAAGAAAATAACTGTAGGGTTATTGGAACCGGTATTTCTTTTAGCTGTTTTTGCACGGCGAGCAAGGTGTTTTTAGCCGCGCCATAGGTCAACTTATCCGCTTTACTGAGCAAAATATGCAGCGGCAAACCGGAATGGTGACACCAGTTAATCATTTGCCAGTCAAATTCCGTTAATGGATGGCGAATATCCATCACCAATACAATCGCACACAGCGACTTGCGTTGGCTCAAATAGGTTTCCATCAGTGCATGCCATTGTTTTTTCACCGCATCAGGCACTTTGGCATAGCCATATCCTGGCAAATCGACAAAGCGTTGCTGTTCGGTAATAGCAAAAAAATTTAACATTTGTGTGCGCCCTGGCGTTTTACTGATACGCGCTAGCGAGTTTTGCCGGGTCAAGGTATTAATGGCGCTGGACTTTCCAGCGTTGGATCGACCTGCAAACGCAATTTCCAGTCCCTGATCGTCCGGAGTGTCCTTAAGATGCGGGGAGCTATTAATAAATTTTGCTTGATGATAAACTGGGTTCATCGTTATCTCGCTTAGCTAAGTTAATTAGGATAAAATTCAACCATAACCTCGTAGCTTAAGTGCGTTAGAGGCTTCCATAGATGACTCAATATTCCGAAGGGGAACCTGATGAAGAAAAAATTGCTGGGACTTTCACTTTCTTTAGCGTTTGTTAGCGCTCCATGTATTCTACACGCAGAAGGCAACGCAAATGCAGGAAAAGACAAATCCTCGTCCTGCACAGGCTGTCACGGAGAAAATGGTAACAGCGCAGTACCCACATTTCCAAAACTGGCTCAGCAACATGCCTCTTACCTGGAAAAACAATTGCAGGCCTTTAAAGAAGGTACCCGCAATGATCCTATGATGTCTTCCATAGCCAAAACACTAAATGCGGAAGATATCCTGGATATTGCTGATTACTACGCCAGCAAAAAAATTTCACTCAATGCCGAACCGACTTTACCCCCTGACGACAGTGATGACGAAACGGCATCCACAGCAAAACCGCTGGATCCCAAAGTAAAGATGAAAGAACTGATGGCACAGGGTCGTAATTTGTATCGTAACGGCGATATAACTCACGAAGTATCAGCCTGTATTGCTTGTCACGGTTCAAATGGCGAAGGTAACAAACCGGCGGCGTTTCCTGCCTTACAGTCGCAGCACGCTGATTACCTCATCAAAACCCTGACTGACTTTAAAAATGGCATTCGCAGCACCAACCCTGACAATATGATGGTGATGATTGCAAAAAAAATGACCGATGAGCAAATCAAAGCCGTTTCATATCGACTTTCAACCATGAAATAAGCTTTAAAATGAATTGTTTCAATCACATCGATTGATTAGTGTTACCATAATATTATTTGCCTAATTTCTTTTTTAGAGAGTTTCCAACGATGCTTAAGAAAATCCCCCTAGCTGGTTTGTTAATCGTATTGTTTTCATTGTCAACTGTATTAAAAGCCGAAGAAGCCAGTTTAGGCTATGAAGTGCTATCCCCAGCACAGCCCACGCAACACACTGATAAAATTGAAGTCATTGAGTTTTTTTGGTACGGCTGCCCCCATTGCTATGACTTTGAACCAGAACTTAAAAAATGGGTAAAAAGTCAGGCCAAAAATGTCGAATTTATCAGACAGCCCGCTGCATTTAATGAAGTATGGGCCAAACATGCTAAAGCGTATTATACGGCTGAAGCATTGGGTGTGGTCGACAAAATCCATGATGACTTTTTTGATGCACTACAAAATAAAAAACAAAGCCTGGAAACAGAAGATGAGCTGGCCAAGTTTTTTGTAGCGCATGGCGTTAAAGAAAGCGAATTTCGCGACACTTTCAACTCATTTATTGTCGATGCAAAAATGCGCAAAGCACCGTTAATGGCAGCTCAATATGCTTTAACCGGCGTTCCTGCCATCATCGTTAACGGAAAATATAAAACCAATGGACCTTTAGCGGGCTCTCACGAAAAAATGATTGAAGTTATGACCCGTCTTGTTAAGCAAGAAAGCGGCGCAAAGAAATAGAGCATAAAGGCAGTCTACCAAAACCTGCCCTTTCATTGACAAGGCTTAGATTATGGGTTTCTTTACCAAAGATACTGATCAAGATAAATGGAAAGACAAATATTTAAAACTCTTTGATGAACAACAAAAACTCGCTATAACGGAAAGCGAAAAACAGGCGTTGCTGTGCAAGACAATCATACGCTTATCCTTGGCTGCATCAGGTTTTGATGCACAACTTGATGCGCACCTACAAAGTATTCGCGACCATTTAGAACGGGGCATAGACAGCAACGCCCTTAAACAAGACTTAGAAAACTTTGCTACTGCGCTGGGCGATATCAACACCTTATCGTCCGGCAAACCCTCGCCAGGAACAGGACTACTCTTCGACTTCTTATTGCGCCAATATACATCCACCGCGCACCAGGCTGCCTTGCAAGCTTTAAAAGCAGTATCAGAAAGTAGCGAAGCCGTTAATCATGAACAGTTATTTGGCACTATTTTAGCCATTATCAACACCGATTTATCTGCCGCAGACGCATCGGACGTTATGGCTAACCAGATCGACATCAAAATTGTCAGTGGCCAACTGCTACGCTTATTGGACGGTATTGATATCCCTACCGTGTTTAGCCAGCAGGCACAAACCGTAAAACAAGAGTTGCTGGCAGTTAACAGCCCTACCCCATTTCGAGTCGTGCTGGACAAATCCATTGATCTGTTGTTGAAAGTTAAACAGCATAATCAACTGGAACGCCAGGATATTGATAAATTTCTTACCCATATCACCGAACAATTGACCGAACTGGGTCAAACCGTGCATGGTGCCAGTGAGTCGGCAATGGAATCGGAACTGATGCGAAGCAGGCTGGATCAGTCGGTGTCAGCACAAATGGAAGCCTTGCAAATAAGCTCATCCAATGCCACCAAACTGGAATCATTAAAAGAAATCATTAATGAACGCTTAATGTGCATCACCCTTGAAATTCAAGACCACACCCAAAAAGAAACGGTTCACCGCAAAAAAACGCAGCTCCAGCTGGAAGAATTAACCCTTAAAGTTAAGCACATGGAAGCCGAATCCAGAGAGCTAAAATTAAAACTGGAACTGGCCAACGCCCAGGCTTTGCGTGATGCCCTAACCGGACTGCCCAATCGGCTCGCCTACGAAGAACGCTTACAAAACGAGTTTGCCCGCTGGAAACGCTACCACATGCCACTGAGCATGATTATTTGGGACATTGATTTATTTAAGCGCGTTAATGACGAATTTGGCCATAAATACGGCGATGAAGTGTTAAAGATTATTTCAAAGAAACTGTCCGAACATTGTCGGGAAACCGATTTTGTTTCCCGTTTTGGCGGCGAAGAATTTACCATGTTGTTGCCTAACACCGATAAACAAATGGCGATTCGATTAGCCAATCAATTGCGCTATATTATTGAGCAAACAGATTTTAATTTTAACGGCAAGCAGTTCACGCCGATTACCATTTCCTGTGGGGTGACCGAATTTATTGCAGATGATAGCGCAGAAACCGCGTTTGACCGTGCAGACAATGCCTTATACAAAGCCAAACAGCAAGGACGAAATCTGTGTTGTGATGATTGATCCTGTCAACGACTACCACATCAAATCATCAGGAATTTGATAAGCCGCGTAAGCATCATCACTGGCTTTATCATCCGCTGCATTCAACACAATCACACAGGCTGCATCACGCAGCCTTATTTTTTCAGCAATGTCCGTTGCAACCAGCTCGTAATGTTTTTCGAACTTAATTATCGCTAACAGCCCTTTGATGAGCTGCTCACGTATCAACTCGCTGACATAAAGGGTTTTTACTTTATTATTATCACTGAAATGATAGGCAACACCGTTTTCATCTCCCTGTGGCTTGCGATGCAGCTCAATAAGCTGCCGGATTTGCGCTACTGTGGCTTTTTGTTCGGCCTGTTTTTTTTGTAACGCGCCCAGCTCGCGATCTTTGGCAAGTTGCTCGGTTTTCGCTTTTTGTACCTGCAAAGCAACTTCATCAACAATGTGTACATTGTTATGTTTTTGCAACTTGGATTCTTTATGCTTAGTCGATTTAATTTGCTTGGCTTTAGCCGTGCTGGCCAAGCCTGCTTTTAACAGCTGTTCTTGCAAAGACAATTTCTTTTGAGTCATACGAATGAATTCCAATCACGTTTTCTGGGTGTGGCAACAACTGCTGATTGCTATTCAAAACAACCGCAACTCAATTATAATTCATGCCCTACAAAAATGATCTCCCACAACGCCTCTTACAGAAATAAAGTTTCATTTCTGTGAATAAACCACCGGGTACACCATAAAAATGTTCAACCTAAGCGAAAAAAATGAGCTTCAAAGCTGGCGGCGGTATTTGCACCAAATTCCGGAACTGGCTTTTCAAGAAACCCAAACAGCCGAGTTTATAGCCGATAAACTCACTGAATTTGGCTTACAGGTTCATCAGGGCTTAGGTAAAACGGGCGTAGTAGCGACGCTTTCAGTGGGTGATAGCCACAAAAAAATTGCGTTTCGCGCTGATATGGATGCATTGCCAATTGAAGAGCAAAATAATTTTGCCCATAAATCACGCCATGCCAACGCCATGCACGCCTGTGGTCATGACGGGCATTCGGCCATGTTATTAGGTGCAGCACGTTACCTGGCTGAGCATCGACACTTTAGTGGTACGGTATATTTTATTTTTCAACCTGCCGAAGAAGGTCGTGCCGGCGCTAAAAGCATGATTGATGATGGTTTGTTTGAAAAATTTCCAGCAGACTACGTATTTGGTATGCACAATTTTCCTGACATTCCCGCTGGTCATTTTGCCGTTAAATCCGGTGCCATGATGGCTTCGTTCGACTGTTTTGAAATCACCCTGACTGGACAGGCAACCCATGCTGCCATGCCGCATTTGGGCAATGATGTGATTGTGGTGGCCGCGCAAGTCATTAATGCCTTGCAGACCATAGTCAGTCGAACACTGGATCCCGCTCACCCCGCCGTTGTCAGTATCACTCAAATTCATGCCGGCAACACCTGGAATGCCCTGCCCGAATCGGTGGTATTAAGAGGCACTTTTCGCTGTTTTGACCCTGCTGTTAAAACAACAATAACCGAAAAAATCAACCAGTTGGTTCATGCCGTCTGCGCAAGCTTTGGAACAAGCGCTGAAATAGTATTTAATCCTGAAAATCCAGGCTACCCCGTCACTTTTAATAGTGAAGCAGAAACAGCCGTGGCTCTACAAGCCGCTATCGCCGTTGCCGGAGAGCAATGCGTAAATCAAAATCCCACACCCAGCATGGGTTCGGAAGATTTCGCTTTTATGTTACAGGAAAAACCCGGTTGTTATCTTTGGATTGGTAATGGTGCTTCGGAAAACAGTTGCCTGCTCCATAACCCAAATTACGATTTCAATGACGAGATATTGCCGACTGGTGCGGCGTACTGGGTAAAACTGGCTGAAATACTACTCCCATGACTGGCTATTACAGTCAAATTAACAACAAAATCAGAGAGTTTAGCTTTTTTTGTTGTAAATATTCGCACTACCCCACAGACTACCCCAGCAAATGGGACAACGATGCACGTCGTC
>NZ_FUKJ01000034.1 GCF_900163745.1 Crenothrix polyspora | reverse complement strand
GAAGAACTATTGGACGAATTTAAAGAATCCGTCATCCAAGATAAAGATGACTTCCTCTTTGCAATCACCACGCATAAAAATGATGTAACGGGTAAAGAGGACACCGCAATGGTTTTAATTGAGCAATCAGGTGAGGTGCATATTGCCGAGTTGACGGGCGATTTAGCCTTGATAATGGATTTTCGCGGTAGCGAAAGGACAATTATCGGGGCTAAATCGCCTGTCGAACGAGTGGTTATCAGCAGCGTAGCGGCTGATGGCCATTCGTTCGGCAGGTTTACCTGTCAACTCGGCATTATCAGTGCGCTTCGCGCAAGCGAAGCGCACTGATAACAATGAATTGGCGAGGGAAAAACTAAAAGAAGAATGGGAAGGTGCTTATGAAGGCAATATGGAAAAACTCATCCCCAGCTTTGCCAAACAATTACATCAAGGCGACATTCCAGTCAATGGCGTTAAAACTGCCTTGCGTACGTGAGATTCCCGACATTTTGCCTGAAGCCTAATAAACGCGCTTCATCCACACCCTTGCCAAATCTTACTGTACCAAATTCCATTTGCCCGTTTGCGGATTTAAGCAAGCCAGACGGGTTTCAGTGACACGTTCGCCACTTGGCAAGATCGCACTTTCTTGCAGATTTTGACATCTTTGCCGTGTCTGTGGATTGATACTTTGCTGGCCAACAGGATTGAGTGCAAGCATATTACCGGTTTGTGGATTCGTCCATTGCTGCGCTTGATTGATCGCTCCTGAATGAACCGCGCCTCCCAATTGCTGAAGCCTAAAATTTTGGTCAGATTGAGATATTTGAGAACCAATTTGTCCATTTAGAACGTTGTTCCCCATGCTTTGAATAATAGAAGTGAGAACTGCACCACCAATACCGCCTCCTAGCGCACTGTTGGCGATAGAGCCGAGTCCATAATCGCCATTATTCCCATACATTCCACCACCATTATTACCGTACGCTCCGTTGCCATAGCCGCCGCACCCCGTAATAACAATAGCTGCTGAAAGAGATGTAGCCATTCTTAATTTATTGAATATATTCATTCTGTATAAAACCTATAATAATTGAACTGCCAGTAATTTTTGTCTTAAATGTTTGGCTAATTCTATAGTTAATTACTGAATGTCAGCTGAATGTATGTTAATCAACATCCAAAAGCAGTTATGTCATTACCCAGCACATCGGCGGCGGTATTGCTTAATGTATCAATACGAAGGTGGTTTCGCGCCAGCAAACCACCATTGGGAAATGAACGATACCAGTCTTTAACTGTTCAGTAACTCTTCAGGGGCTTTAGCCTGAAAAATCTGCTTAGTCCACGCTTCAATTTGCTCAGGGCTGGCACTACGCACCTTGTCTTCTAATAACAGACTCAGCTTGCCAAATTTAGATTCGAGCAACAATAAAAAAAGCTTGGCGGCTTCTTGTTGGCGGCCTTCTTGTAATCCTTCATGCCGTCCTTCATGCCGCCCTTTATTCAGCCCCTCTTGCAGCCCCGCTTGTCGTCCTTCTTGCAGTCCCGCTTGCCGTCCTTCTTGCTCTGCTTTTTGCGTCCATTGTCTAACGGTTTCAGCTAACATGTCATGTACCTCTTGAAGATCGTTGAATTCTTTGATGTCAGTATTAGGGGCTTTTCTGGGCAATAACACGCGGTGTAATTATTCAGACCCCCACCTTAAAATTCCTTCTCCTTTGGGATAAGGCTAGGATGAGGG